>NZ_JAIUIQ010000092.1:0-1171 GCF_020165735.1 Mesorhizobium sp. B283B1A | reverse complement strand
GGGCCCGTTGCGTTATTGATCTCCGGGCGTGAGAGGAGAAGGCAAGGGCAATACGGAGGGGTTTTCGGCTCGGGTTTGGGGCCGAATGGGTTGAGGTTTGAGGTATTTGGCGGATTTCGGGCGCAATGCGGCCCTGTATCAGGTCGCCAGCGTCACCCAGCGGCGCATGTTGAAGGCCATGGCGGCGATGAGGATCTGTCCTGCCGCCTTGGCCAGGCCGCGGTAGCGGATGGCGCAAAGCCGCATGCGGTTCTTCAAGGTGGCAAAGGTCGTCTCGACGGCAAAGCGTTGCCGCGCGATCAGCCGGTTGAAGTGCTTCAGGCGCGCCGGCAGATGCGGATGATGCTTGTTGGCGCGCCGCATCAGCCTTGGCTTGATCCCGCGCTCTCTCAGCAATGCCTGGCGCGCCTTGGTGTGATAGGCCGCATCCGCCAGCACCGCGCCTTCGTCGCCACAGATCAGATGATCCGCCTCGACCGTGTCGTTGACGTTGGCCGCTGTCGTTCTCACCCGGCGGATCAGGCCAGAGCCCTGGTCGACACCGACATGGGCCTTGTAGCCATAGGAGAAGCCAGGCTTGCCTTGCCGGCGTGTAAAGCCGGCATCGGGATCGCCGGACTCGCCCGCCTCTTGCGCCGCTCCACTGGGTGGCCGTGCCGCCGCCGTCTCGATCACCGTGGCATCGAGCATCGTACCGCGCCGCAGGATCAGCCCAGCCTTGTCCAACTGCCGGTCCAGTTCGCCAAACAGCTTCTCCAAAAGCCCGGCCTCGACAAGAAGATTGCGAAAGCGGTTGAGCGTGGTGTGGTCGGGCACCGTCTCCTCGAGCGTCAGCCCAACGAAGCGGCGGAACGACAGCCGATCGGCGAGCGCCTCCTCCAGTTCGCTGTCCGACAGTCCATACAAGGACTGCAGCAGAAGCGCCTTGAACATCACCAGCGAATTGTAGGCCGGCCGGCCTGGTCCGGCCGGCGAGCGCAGCCGCGCCAGGATCTTCTCGAAGCGATACCACTTCACCAGCGACGACAAACGGTCCAGTCGGCCGCTCCGACCAAGACCCTGCGGCAGCAGAGCCTCCACAAAACTGAACTGACCGCTCGGCTTCGTCGTCATTGCACGATCCCCTGTTCAAAAACAGGGAATCACATCCACCCAATTTTGCAACAATCCC
>NZ_JAIUIQ010000091.1:0-1179 GCF_020165735.1 Mesorhizobium sp. B283B1A | reverse complement strand
CATCGCCCTGCGGTGGCGTATCGACCAGTTCGGGCTCCATCGGATGGATAAACTTCAAACGCATGAAACTGACTCGCTACAGACGCGATTCAATCAGCTTTAGCTAAACTAGTTCCGAATTTGCAAATCGAAGCCGGTTGCAACAAACCTGCTGCCTATGCGTTGCGAAGCGACGGACCGCCAGGAGACCGCCATGGCAGACGACAAGAGCAAGCGCGACTTCCGCGACCGCGACCGCGTTTCGACCGATGAAGGCTACGAGGTCGAGCATTTCGCGACTGGAGGTATGTTCCACGACGGGCGATCACATTTTAGCACCTGCTTACGAAACAAACTCGCCTGCTCCGAGTTTGAATCCGCATGGCTAATGGCAGCATCAAAATAGGCGATGAGGTGGCAATCGAGCTTATCGGCAACGTCACTCACATCGATGGTGATCTGGCGACTGTGAACTTTGGCGTGACTATCACCGTCAACCTAGACAGCCTGCGCCTGGTGAATGCCTATAAGCCGCCGCCCAGGAAGAAACCGCTGGTGGACGAACCGACATGACCAAACTATCTGACCTCGGTCCGCCCGTGCTTGGCAAGCGCCACGGCGCAAGGGGAAACGGCCCCGACAATTTCTATTCATGCGCAACTTGCGGCCAGAAAGTCGACATGCGCGACTTCCGACAGGTGATGTGGCACGAGCAGCAAAATCATGAAGCATTAGAGCCGGAAGACAGCGCCCAAATAATCAACTTCCCGAAGCGGCCGAAATAACCGCCATGTGCGCCGCCGGCCAGAAGCCAGCAGCCATGAAAAGCAGGACCAGCAGACCGAATAACCACAGCCTCATCGTTCACGCTACCACGCCGAAACGAAAAAGCCCGCCCATTCCCAGGAATTGCATATTTCTTCGCCAGGCGGCAGCACATCCCAACAACTTGCCGCCGATTAGGCCCAGCGCCTTTCGCTGCGTGCCCCGTCGCAACTAAGCCGTCGGGCCGCAGGTTGTGGAATCGGCCGGCACGAAAGCTGTCGAAGACAAAGAAGTGTTGCCCGAGTTCCGGACAGACAGGGGCGTTGAGCTGTCGGCGGGCGGCTCTTCCCAAATTGAGGGTTGGGTGGCATAATCACCCTAGGGCCAACCTCTTCTATGGCCCCCTTTGCTATGGGTGACCGACGAGTCCCCAAC
>NZ_JAIUIQ010000090.1:0-1206 GCF_020165735.1 Mesorhizobium sp. B283B1A | reverse complement strand
CCGAACTGGACAGATGCGGCGACCAGTACGCCGAGCAGTTTCTTGAAATGAGGTTTGGTCATTTCTGCCTCCGTTGAACCCGCGCCAAATCTACCGAATTGATAGAAATTAGATGCATTGAATGTTGCCTTTTTCGTCCTCCTGGAGAAAATATTAGATGAGATTTCGTGCTGCGGAGAAATTTCTTCCTCTCGACGCTCAAGGCGGACTCTGATGCCCGCCATGCGGCCTACCTAGACATGCATGGTGGCTAGGCAAGAGCGCTTTGGGTTGGGTCCGGCACGTTATTTGGCGCTGACCGGAAAATCGAAGCGCCGGATCGGGAACGGTTCATTGGCCAGCGTAAAGTGCCACCATTCGCGGGCATAGTTCTTGAAGCCACCGGCGCGCATGGCATCGACAAGCAATTTGCGGTTTGCCGCCGCTTCGCGGCCGAGCGGGCGGTGCGACGTCTCGCTCAACGGATCGAAACAATCGAAGCCGGTGCCGAAATCGAGTGTAACCGCATCGATGGCGCCGCAGGTTGGCTTCGACGCGGGTGGGCCGTCGGCTCGCGCGATGGCGACGTCGAGCGTCGAGCCACGCGAATGGCTGGACAGTTCACCGACATAGCCCTTGGCGATGAGGTCGCCGCGCTTGACCTTCGGATACCATTGCGGGTCAGGCGGTCCGCCTTGCCTCGTCCATTGACCCATGTCGGCGACGGCGCGGGCAGGGCGGTAGCAGTCGAAGACGACCAGCGTCAGGCCATCGGCGGCAATTGCCTTCTGGACGCCGGAGAGTGCGTTTGCTGCCTGTTCGGTCAGGATGCAGACGGGCGCTTCATAGCCGCTCGCCTTGCGGTGAAGGAAGTTCTCGTGGCCGGCGTAGCGGATGTCCTGGCCGATGGTGGGATCGACATCGGCGAGCCGGACGAAACCAGCGGGGAGGGGGCCGGCGTGTGCGGGGAGAGGGATTGTCGCGACGAGGATTGCTGCCAGCATTGAGGCTACTGGCAGTCGAGGCTTGGGCGAGGCGCCCCCCTCTGTCCTGCCGGACATCTCCCCCTCAAGTGGGGAGATTGGCAGCTTTGGCGTCTTGCTCAACCATCGATAATTGGCGAAAGCGGCAAGGACATCCAATCTCCCTCCTTGAGGGGGAGATGTCCGGCAGGACAGAGGGGGGCGCCTCGCGACTAGCATCAGAAGGTATATCTCGCTATTCGCT
>NZ_JAIUIQ010000009.1:182500-198125 GCF_020165735.1 Mesorhizobium sp. B283B1A | reverse complement strand
CGTCATTGCACGATCCCCTGTTCAAAAACAGGGAATCACATCCACCCAATTTTGCAACAATCCCTCAAGGGGGGAGATTGGCCGCTTGTCTGCCCCGCGAATTCTTCAACGTTGGAGATTGGCGAAGCCAAAAGAGACAGCCGATCTCCCCCCTTGAGGGGGAGATGTCCGGCAGGACAGAGGGGGGTGCCTAGGCGCGGTCCTAACCAACGTATCGCCAACCCATCGACGCCCCCTTGACCCGCGCCCTCATCCTCCTCCGCCGCCGCCTCGTCGGCAGCATCTTCGTGCTGCTGATCGTCGTCATCGGCACGTTCCTTTTGCTCGAGGCCGCCCCCGGCGACGCCGTCGACGCCTACATCGTCTCGACCGGCGGCGACGCCGGCATGATCGAATTGCTGCGTCATCGCTGGGGTCTCGACCAGTCGGAGCTGACGCGGCTGGCCAACTATTTCTGGGCGTTGCTGCATCTCGACCTCGGCCAATCGGTGACCTTCTCCAGACCGATCCGCGACGTCATCCTCGAGCGCCTGCCCAACACGCTGCTGCTGATGGTCAGCGCCACCGCGCTCTCCTTCGGGCTCGGCTCGGCGCTCGGCATCTATGCCGGCGCGAGGCCCGGGAGTTTGCGCGAACGCTTCCTGTCGATCGGCTCGCTGGCGCTTCATGCCGTGCCCGGTTTCTGGCTCGGCCTGGTGCTGATCGTCGTCTTTGCCGTCGACCTGCGCTGGCTGCCGATCGGCGGCATCGAAACCCTGGCGTCGGACAAGACCGGCCTCGACCGCGCCGCCGACATCGCCGTCCATCTCGTCCTGCCGGTTCCCGCTCTCGGCCTCATCTATCTCGCGCTCTATCTGCGCATGATGCGTGCCGGCATGGCCGAGGTCTGGCGGCAGGATTTTGTGCTGGCCGCCCGCGCCAGGGGGCTTTCGCGCCGCCGGATCGTGCTCGCCCATATTGCCCGCAACGCGCTGCTGCCGCTGGTCACCATGCTCGGCCTGCAGTCGGCGCAGATGCTCGGCGGCAGTGTCGTCATCGAGAGCGTTTTCTCCGTGCCTGGCCTTGGCCGGCTGGCGCAGGAAGCGGTGGCCGCGCGTGACACACCCCTTCTGCTCGGCATCATCCTCGTCAGCGCCGTGCTGGTCATCGTGATTAACCTCCTCGTCGACATCGCCTATGCCTTCCTCGATCCGCGCGTCGGCGCCAGCGAGGCCGGCGCGTGAACCCGCTTCGCCGCTTTCTGCGGAGGCCTGAGGCCGTCGCCGGCGCCATCCTTCTGGCGGCGCTGATCGCCATGGCGCTGTCGGCACCGCTGCTGTTCTCCGGTGATCCGCAAGCCATTGCCGGGCCGCCGCTGCTGCCGCCGTTCCAGGACTGGTCGCTGCCGCTCGGCACCGACCGGCTCGGCCGCGACGTGCTGGCCGAGCTTTTCCACGGCGCCCGCACCTCGCTCGTCGTCGGGCTTGCGGCGGCGACGGCGGCCTTGGCCATCGGCGCAGTGGTCGGCACTTTGGCCGGCTTTTCCGGCGGCCTCGTCGATGAGCTGCTGATGCGCGTCACCGATGCCTTCCAGACCGTGCCGGGCTTCCTGCTGGCTCTGGCCTTCGTCAGTGTCCTCGGGCCATCACTGGGCGTCGTCGTGATCGCCATCGCGCTCGGCACCTGGACCGGGCCCGCCCGTATCGCCCGCGCGGAAGTTCTCTCCATTCGCGAGCGCGACTATGTCGCCAGCGCCCGCGCCGTCGGCATGCATCCGCTCGAAATCGCCTTTCGCGAAGTGCTGCCCAACGCCCTGCCGCCGGTGCTGGCGATGTCGTCGGTGATCGTCGCCGCCGCCATCCTCACCGAGGCAGCCTTGTCGTTTCTCGGCCTCGGCGACCCCAACCGGGTCACCTGGGGCGGCATGATCGCCGAAGGCCGCGCTGTTTTGCGCACCGCGCCCTTCCTGTCCATCGTTCCTGGCATAGCGCTGGTGCTGACGGTACTCGGGGTCTATCTCGCCGGCGAAGGCATCGTCGAGACGACGGCAATCAGGAGAGGCCTGTCGTGACCGCACTCGCAGCGATCCGCGACTTGACGGTCACCTACCGCCGTGACGGCGGCGAGGTCGCGGCGTTGAAGCACGTCAGCTTCGATATCGTCGCTGGCGAGCGCCTGGCCATCATCGGCGAAAGCGGATCCGGCAAGAGCACGCTGGCGTTGGCGATTGCGGGGTTGTTGCCGGGGTCTGCCAAGATTGAAGGAAAGATCGATTGGTTCCTACCGTCGACGTTGGGCGCCAAGGCGCCCCCCTCTGTCCTGCCGGACATCTCCCCCTCAAGGGGGGAGATTGGCAGGTTCGCTGTCGGCATATTTCCCGCAACGCTGGTGATTGGCGAAGGCAGAGATGAGAGCGCAATCTCCCCGCTAGAGGGGGAGATTTCCGGCAGGACAGAGGGGGGCCTCGTAGAGCACAGGCCGCAAAAGCTCTTCACCAGATCAAGTCACCCTCCCCTCGGTGGCCGCGATGTCGGCTTCGTCTTCCAGGACCCATCCGCCAGCCTCGACCCCGTTATGCCAATCGGCAAGCAAATCGCTGAAGTCGCCCGCACTCATCTCGGCCTCACCTGGCCGCAGGCATACACGCAAGCAAAGATCCTGCTCGAACGCGTTCGGCTGCCAGATCCAGATTCGGCCCTGCGAGCCTTCCCGCACCAGCTCTCCGGCGGCCAGAAGCAGCGCGTGGCAATTGCCGCCGCCATCGCCGCCGGACCGAAATTGCTGATCGCCGACGAGGCGACCAGCGCGCTCGACACCATCGTGCAGGCCGACATCGTCGCCCTGATCCGCCGGCTGGTAGCCGAGGACGGCATGACGCTGCTGTTCATCAGCCACGACATCGCGCTCGCCGCGGAGCTTGCCGAGCGCATCGCCGTGTTCCGCCATGGCCAGTTGGTTGAACTTGGCACGACGCCACGGATTATCGACGCCCCGGCCCAGGCCTACACGCGCGCGCTCCTTGATGCCCACATCGGACTTGATGCCGAACCATTGTTGAACCGAAGCGGGCGCCACGCATGAGCCTGCTCACGGTATCCAGCCTCACCAAACACTATCGTCGCGGCGGCAAGACAGTTGCCGCCGTGGACGATGTCTCTTTTCGCATCGAGCCGGGCGAAACGCTGGCGCTCGCCGGCCCTTCCGGCAGCGGCAAGTCGACAATCGCGCGGCTGGTGCTGCGGTTGATCGAGCCGGATGCCGGCCGCATCGAATTCGAAGGCAATGACTTCCTGGCTTTTGGTGGCGCCGCGCTGCGAGCGCATCGCGCGCGCCTGCAAATGGTGTTCCAGGATCCGCTGGCCGCCTTCAATCCACGCGCCACGGTGGCGCGGGTGCTCGACGATCCCTTGCGCATCCATCGCATTGCCTCGCGCGCCGAGCGGCCCTACCGCATCGCCGCCTTGCTCGAACGCGTAGGGCTGGCAGCGGATCTGGCCGCGCGCGCCATCCACGAAATCTCCGGCGGCCAGCGGCAGCGCGTCGCCATCGCGCGCGCCATCGCCACGAGCCCGTCACTGATCGTGCTCGACGAAGCGGTGTCGGCGCTCGACGTCTCCGTGCGTGGACAGATCCTCGACCTGTTACTCGACCTGCAGCGCGAGAAACGGATCGCCTATCTCTTCATTTCACATGATCTCGGCGTGGTCCGCGCGATCTCCCACCGCGTCATCCTTCTCGACGCTGGGCGAATTGCCGAGAGTGGCGACGCCCGCGCCGTCATCGACGCACCGCAATCGGCCATCGGCAAGGCCCTGGTGGCGGCCGCGCCAAAACTCAGAACCGCACAGGACGCATCATGACCGACCCCGCAGCCAGAGCCGAAAAACTGTCGCGCGAACTCGATTCTGCCTTCCGCAACCGCGCCGATCTCTACCGTCTGTTCCTCGACGAGCTGACTGGAGAGCTGGGCGCCGAAAAGGCCGAGGCGGTCATGATCCGAACCATCGAGCAGCGCGGCAAGGAAGTGGCTGCAGCCGCCTTCGCCAGCTTCGGCGCCAACGACGCGCGCGCCATCGGCGAGGCCTTCCTGGCGGTCAGCCCGGATGGCGGCCTGATGTACCCGACCGATGTCGAGTGCAGCGATGACCGCATCGCCTTCAAGGTGAAGCGCTGCCCGCTGAAGGACGCCTGGGTCGAGGCCGGCGTCGGCGACCAAAAGCTCGCCACGCTCTGCCGCATCGCCGGCGCCTTCGACCGCGGCCTGTTCGAGGCGACCGGGGTGCGTTTCGACAATGTCACCTGGACGCCGGGCCACGGCTCAGGCTGCTGCCACATCGCGCTGACGAACAGGGACGCAGCCTGAAGACCGAATGGCCTAGCCGCCGACCATCAGCTTGACGACCTCGTCATGATTGGTCTCGGAGATTTTGCGCTCGCCAGCCTGGACGCCGCGCCGCAACACCACGATGCGGTCCGAGACGGCAAAGATGTCTTGCAGATTGTGCGAGATGAAGATCACCCCGCGCCCCTGCGCCTTGAGCTGGTGGATCAGCGAGATCACCTTGCGCTGCTCCGGCACGCCAAGAGCGGCGGTCGGCTCGTCCATGATCAGTATCTGCGCATCCCAGTAAACGGCGCGGCCGATGGCGACGGCCTGGCGCTGGCCGCCGGAGAAGTTGCTGACGGGGGCCTCGAGCCGGCTGACGTGGAAATCCAGCCGCCCCATCGTCTCCTTGGCCGCCGTGGCCATCGCCTTGCGGTCGAGCACCGGCAGGAAGCCGAACGCCTTGCGCATCGGTTCGCGGCCAAGGAAGATGTTGGCGCCGATCGACAGATTGTCGGCGAGCGCGAGGTCCTGGTAGATCGTCTCGATGCCCTTTTCGCGCGCCTCCTGCGGCGTCGCGAACGTCACCGGCTGACCCCTGAGCAGGATTTCGCCGCCGGTCGGCTGGAACACCCCCGATATCGCCTTGATCAGCGTCGTCTTGCCGGCGCCATTGTCGCCGGCAAGCGCCACCACTTCACCCGGCCGGACGGCCATCGAGAAGTCGTTTAGCGCCCGCACGGCACCGAAGTGCTTGGACAGGTTGCGGACTTCCAGCAGGGGTGCGTTCTGGTTGGTGCTATTCATCCTGACGGGCTCCACTGAACCGGCGCTGCGCCTGGTCGATGAGAACGGAAATGATGATGACGATGCCGACGGCGATGAATTGCCAGAACGGCTCGACATTGACGAAGACCAGTCCGTACTGGATGACCGCGATCACCAGCGCGCCGGCGACCGTGCCGAAGATGGTGCCGGAGCCGCCGAACAGGCTGGCGCCGCCGATCACCACGGCCGCGACGCTATCGAGCAGCAAAGGCTCGCCGGCTTGCGCGGCACCCGCGGTAAACCGCGCGGCATAGAGCGCGCCGCCAAGGCCGGCGCACATCGCCGACAGCACATAGAGCCGAAGGATGTGGCCCCTGATGTCGATGCCGGCGCGCCGCGCCGCCTGCACGTTGGCGCCGATGGCATAATTGTGCTGGCCGAACCGGGTCTGGCTGAGCAGATAGTGCATCACGACGACGAAGACGGCGGCGATCATCACCAGATAGGGGATGCCGTGGAACTTGCCGTTGCCGAGCAGCGCGAACCACGAATTCTGCACCGGCACCGTCGTGCCCCCGGCGAACAGGAAGGCGGCACCGCGCGCGACGCCGAACATGCCGAGCGTGCCGATGAAAGGCGGGACCCTGAGGCGCGATATCAGCAAGCCGTTGATGACGCCTGGCACGCCGGCAACGATGACCGCGGCAAGGATGCCTGCCAGCATCGCCAGCGGCAAGGGAATGGCCGCGCCCGCCATGTTGGTGGCATGCGCGGCGATGACGGCGGCCAGCCCCATTATGAAGCCGAGCGACAGGTCGATGCCGCCCGAGATTATGACGAAGGTTTGCCCTGTCGCCAAGAGCAGCGGCGCCACGGCGAATATCGCAATGGACTGCAGGTTGAACGGATTGAGCACGAAGGTCGCACCGAAGTCGGTCCTCGACCAGATTTCGAAGCAGATGATCAGGCCGGCAAGGAACAGCCAGGCGCGCGCCTCCGCTATGCGTGCGATCCAGTTCC
Source organism: Mesorhizobium sp. B283B1A (assembly GCF_020165735.1). NCBI lineage: Bacteria > Pseudomonadati > Pseudomonadota > Alphaproteobacteria > Hyphomicrobiales > Phyllobacteriaceae > Mesorhizobium > Mesorhizobium sp. B283B1A. The sequence continues at coordinate 192,034 of NZ_JAIUIQ010000009.1, read as the reverse complement.
TGGCAGGATCGCCGTGATCGGCCTGAGGGGCGACATGCTTCTCGGCCGGCTGGGCTGGTGATGTGGAGGTCATGGATACTCCGCGGCTGCCATCAAAAAAGGTCCCGCCTCCGGCGTGGACCCGGCACGGGCTCCTCCCGGCGGACCGGGAAGAGCCGGGCTCGTCTGGACTACTCGGAGTAGAGATACTTCGAGATGTTCGGATCCGCGATGTTGGACTTGTCCATGATCGTGAAGCCGGTGCCGATCGTGACCGGAATCGACTGGCCGGTCAGGTGGGCATAGGCCGAAACGACGCCGTAATAGCCGATCTCGGCGGGATGCTGGGCGATCGCCACGTCCACCAGCCCGGTGTTGATGTTGTCGACGATGCTGGTCGGAGCATCGAAGGCGACCACCTTGACGGTTCCCGTCTGTCCGGCCTGCTTGACGCCATTGGCCGCGCCCAGCGCCGAGAACAAATTGGCGCCGAACACGCCGACCAGGTCCGGATTGCGTGCGAACACGGCCTGCAGTTGCGAGGCCGCCTTGTTGGCATCGTCGTCGTTGAACTGGGTCTCCAGCACGGTGATGCCCGTATGCTTGGCCATCTCCTTCTTGAAGCCCTCTTCACGCTGGTCGGTGGTCGAGATGCCGGGCTTGACGTTCGAGACATAGACCTTGCCCTTGTCGCCAACCGCAGTGGCAAGCGCGCGGGCGGCAATCTCGCCGCCGAGCACATTGTCCGAGGCGATGTAGGACAGTGGGAAATCGGCGTCACCCGCGCCGGTCTGGTAGACGCCGCTGCCGACGAAGGTGTCGACGGTGATGACCGGAATGCCGGCATCATTGGCCTTGCGCAGCGGCTCGACCAGCTGAACCTTGTCGGTTGGCGCGATCAGGATCGCGTCAGGCTTCTTGGCGATGACCGCGTCGAGCACCGGCACCTGGGTGACCGGGTTGAATTCCGGCGCGCCCTGGAAAACCAGGTTTACGCCAAGCGCATCGGCAGCCGCCTGGGCGCCCTTGCGCATGGTGATGTAGAAACCATCGGTGGTGAGGCCCGGAATGAGCGCAATGGTGTATTTCTTGTCCTGCGCCCGCGCGGGCGCGATCAGCACCGTCGCAGTGACGGCAAGCGCCGCGAGCGCGGCAACAATCTTCTTCATGACATCCTCCTCATTGTTGGCAGATCTGCCGTTGCAAGTGACATTGGAATGGCCGCTGTCCACTAGGGGACAAGGCGGCTTAAACGCCTGTTTGCCGTCACGGGCAGCTTTCCTCCCAAGCGCCCTCCAGTCGATATGTCAGCCGGTCAGCCAGACCGGCGCACTTGGCCACAGCCCCATTCCCCTGCCTCCGCGAGGTCCGGCAAACTATGCCCCCGCCGCGCCTTGCTGGCGGGCATCCTGACTTGTAACACTTTGCAGAAATAAATTGCAACTCGGTTTTTCCGAGCTTGCAGCGCCGGGTTTTTCACACCGTACGACATCCGACTGCTCCGTGGAGCCCCAGCAAACTATTGCCCGCGCCTCTCGGCGACACAACTTGTTTTCGCAGCCGGCTCCATCCCGCCGCCAATGTCCTGCCGATCCTATCGCTGCGCAAGCGCCGCGAGTATGGCCTGCGCCGTCTTCGTATCGGTGACCAGCGTGTTGATCAGCCCAGCGCGAGCCGCGCCGATGATTGCCGTCGCCTTCTCTGGCGATGCGGCAAGGCCGATCACCTGCGGCACGGCGCGAAGCTGTGCCGGCGACATGGCGATCATCCGGCTCTCCCCTTCCCACGCGATCGGCTGCCCCTCGACATCGAAATAATGCCGAAGCACATCACCGGCCGCATGGACCAACGCCTGCTCGCTCGGCGTGGCGGCACTTGCCTCCGGCGCATTGATGGCATGCGGCAGGCCAATACCGACGATCGCGATGTCGGTCTTCTCCCACAAGGCGACGGCGTCGCGGATGGCGACATCGCGCAGGAAGACATCCCGCAACTCCGTGGACGGCAGATAGGGTGCATGGATGAAGTGCGGCGTGCCGCCGAACTCCTCGGCGGCAAGCCGCACGAACTCATTGACCTGAAAATGCGCCGCGTGCTGCTGCATGCCGCCGGTGGCGGCGACGGTGAGCACGCCCGGTATGCGCGGCAGGCCGGCCCGGATCACTTCGCGCACGGCGCGCCCCCAGCCGATGGCGACCACGGAGCCTGCCACCAGTTGCGCCTGCCTGAGCAGCCCGCCAAGCGGAGCCGCCAGCGCCGCCAGCGTGCCCGCCGCCGGCGTCTCGACCACCGCGGCATCCCGCAGTTTCAACCCGTCGATCAACTGTCTGGTGATGTCCTCCGGCGTCGCCAGATCGACAACCTCGATACGCACGATCCCTTCCGCCCGTGCCCGCTGCAGCAGTCGCGAAATCGTCGCGGTGGAGACACCGAGCTGCCGCGCGATGTCGACCTGCGACATCTCCTCCAAATAGTGCAGCTTGGCGACCGTGTGCAGCAGTGTCCGCGACGCGGTCGCATCCTGGATGGAGGGAACAGACAGCTTGCAATTCCTTTCAGCAACGTGTTACACACGTATACGCCGATGGGAGTTATCGCGCAAATCCAGCCGAATCGCAACGTGGGGCCGCTTCCATGCGGCGATGCCGGCGGGCACGGTTTTCGAGAGCGGAGGGCGCACCACGCGGCAAAAATCTCCTCGCCGGCAAGGGCGGGCAGAACTGAACATTGTTGTTTCAACGGGATCCGCGCCCTCGGTAGAGGCGCCAACATCGGACTGAAGATCATGACGAAGATGACCACCGCGGAGCTGCGCGGCTACCAGCAGATATGCGGCAAGGACGGGGCCATGGTGGCCATCGCCTGCGACCAGCGCGGCGGCATGCGGACCTTGCTGGCATCGGATCCGGCAGAGCAGGCCAAGATCACCAACGACATGCTCGGCGACACCAAGGCTGACATCACGCGCTACCTCGCCAGTGCAGCATCCTGCGTGCTGCTCGACCCGCTCTGCGCGGTGCCGCGCATCGTCGACGAGGGCGTCTTGAACCGCGATACGGCACTGCTCATCGGCCTCGACGCCTCCGGTTTTGACGTCTCGCCCGAGGGCTACCGGCTGTCACGCCTGGTTCCAGGCATCGATGCGCGCCGTGTCCGCGCCCTGGGCGGCACCGGCGGCAAGATCATGGTCTATCTGCGGGCCGACAAGCCGCAAGCCAACGAACACAACATCGCCATCCTGCGCCAGTGCATCGCCGATTTCGGCAAGGAGGACCTGTTGCTGGTCGTCGAGTTCCTGACCTATCCGCTCGAAGGCGAAAGCCCCGAGGACTATGCGGCCAGGACGCCATGGCTTGTCGAGGAAGGCACAAGAATCTCGCTGGAATGCGGCGCCAAGGTGCTGAAGCTTCCCTATCCCGGCACGCCCGAAGCCTGTGCCAACATCACCGCAATGGCAGGCGAGGTGCCATGGGCGGTGCTTTCGGCCGGCGTCAACCACGCAACATTCCTCGGCCAGGTCGAGATCGCCATGCAGAACGGCGCCTCGGGCGTCATTGCCGGCCGTTCCCTGTGGAAAGACTGCATCTCCCTCGACCGTGACATCCAGCGAGAAAGGCTTAAGACCATCGCAGTGCCGCGACTGCGGGAGATTCAGGCCGTGATCGGGCACTACCGGCAAAAAGCCGCTGCCTGACAATTGCGTTTGGACTAGAGCTGTTCCAGCAAAAGTGTGAAGCGGTTTTGCGTCCGGAATTTGCGGAAAAACAGATGCAGGACGTCATGCTCCTCAGCATAGGGATCGATATAGGCGGCACCAATCTGCGTGCCGCCCGCGTCTCCGGGACCGGTGAAATCCTCAAGCGCGTTTCCGAAAAAAGCGCGCCCGACCCGGAGCTGGTGCTTGGCCGCATCGCCGACATGGTGCGCCTTCTCGACACGCCCGATGTGAAGGCCATCGGCGTCGGCGTCCCCGGCCGTGTCGATGCGCGGCGCGGCGCCGTCCTGTCGGGTGGCTACGTCAACCTCGCTTCGGTTGCGCTGGCGCAGCGCCTGGAAGACATGACAGGCAAGCCCGTCATCATCGACAACGACTGCAACATGGCGCTGGCCGCCGAGATGGCGCTTGGCGCCGGGCGCGGCCATGACAACATCGTCATGTTCACAATAGGCACCGGCATTGGCGGCGCCGTCGCTCAAGACCGCCGGATTACGCGCGGCTCGGCAGCGGCGGGCCAGCTTGGCCACATCACCGTCGATGTCGACGGCGAGGTCTGCGCCTGCGGCCGTCGCGGCTGCGTCGAAACCACCAGTTCGGGCACGGCGCTCGGCCGCCACATTGCACGCGCCGGGCTCGGCGCCGACATTTCTGTCGATCAGCTTTTTGCCCGCGATGCGGCCGGCGACATCCAGGCGCGCGGCATACTCGACGCCTGGGCGAGACCGCTGCGTGCCGCCATCGACACGGCCGTTGCCGTGCTCGATCCCGACATGGTGCTGCTTGGCGGCGGCCTTGGCCGGGCAGCACACAGAGCACTCGGCCGAGCGCCGGCGCTGGCGCCCTGGTACCAATGCCAAGTGGAACCAGCACAGCTCGGCGACGACGCCGGCGTGATCGGCGCTGGCCTCCAGGCACTCGCCATGGAACCGGGCGCAGGTCCGGTTCCGCGCTTGGCCCAGTCCAGCCACGCCAGGCGTGCCGTGCTCGTCAACGGCATTCCCGCAAGTGGCAAGAGCACCGTCTCGCGCGGCATCGCCGACCACATGGGATGGCCGTTGCTCGCGCTCGACACGATCAAGAATCCATTCCTCGAAGTGCTTGACGGCGGCGACCGCGAATTCAACCGCACGCTCGGCCGCGCCAGCTATCAGGCGATCTGGTCGGTCGTCGGCGAAGCTCCGGCGGGCAGCACCTTTGTCATCGATGCCTGGTTCGGCTTCCAGCCGCGTGAAGTTCTCGAGGACTATCTGCGAAAAGCTGGCGTCGAACAGACCGTCGAAATCTGGTGTCACGCGCCCGGCGAGGTCCTTGCCGAGCGCTATGGCGCCCGGCTCGACCAGCGCCCCGCTGGTCATCCCGGTGCCGCCTATATCCCCGAACTGATCGAGCTCGCCAAACGTGCCGAACCGCTGCGGCGCGGACCGCTCTTCGACGTCGACACGACAAAACCGATCGACTTCGATGCCATCACGGCATGGCTGCGAGCGGTCATGGCCGCCCGCTTGGATGTACCTGGCTGAACCAGGACGTCAGTCCGTTTGATCAATAGCCGACCGTAAAACGCTGCCTGACATGCGCAGGCTTCTCGATCTCGTCGACCATGACGATGGCGTAGTCCTCGAAGGAGATGCTGCTGCCCTTGTCCGAGGCGAGGAGCGTGTCCTGGCCGAGGCGGAATTTGCCGGTGCGCTCGCCAGGGATGAACATGGCGGACGGCGACAGGAACGTCCAGTCGAGATCGCCGACGGTCTTCAACTTGTCGAGGAAGTCGGCGCCCTTCTGTGCCTCGGCCTTGTAGATTGCAGGGAATTCGGGGGTATCGACCAGACGCTTGCCTGGCGCGACCTCGAGGCTGCCGGCGCCGCCGACAACGAGGTAGCGCTTCACACTGGAAGCACGCACCGCCGCGATCAGCGTGTCGGCGTCGCTGTCCAGAAAATGCATCGAGCTGATCACCACGTCATGGCCGCGGATCAGGTCGGCGAGAGCTTGGCTGTCGAAGACATCCCCCTTCCTGGCCGTGACGCCGGGCAGCGCAGCGATCTTTTCCGGGTGTCGCGCAATGCCGGTGACTGTGTGGCCACGATCCGAGAGTTCCTTGAGGATGCGCGAACCGACGGCGCCCGATGCACCGATGAGAGCGACTTTTGCCATGTCTTTTTCCGTTCCTTGCTGGGGTTAGTTGGGAGAGATCACGCCGCCGCGATATGGGCGACAAGATTGTCGAAGCTGCCGAACAGTGCGTTCGAACCGATGAGCCGGGGCACATCGTTGCGGATGACCGCGAGCGAAGGCACGCCGTTGGCATGAAGGCGCTCGAACAGCGTTCGGCCCTGGCCGACGAGTTCGCGGTGCGCCTTCATCAGCCGTTCCGTCGGCGACTGCAGCAGCCCGGCGGCATCCGCCATGCCGGCGGCTGCAAGCACCTCTGCGACACCGTCGATCGTCACGATATCCCTGCCATCGACATAACGCGCCCGCTGGATCGCCTTCAGCGCCGTCAGCCGGCCGCCGGGGCCTTCCAGGCCAGCCGCGCTGATGCCAAGCGTGGCGGCATGGGAATCGAGCAAGGTGCCACGGACATTGAGGACATTTTGCCGATAGGCCTGCGTGAACTTTTGGCCGGTCAGGCGCTCGATGCGCTGATCGTTCGCCCAGGCGTGGGCGGCGAAAGCTTCATCCATCGGTCGCGCCCCTGCACCGGAGAACAGGCCTGTCGGCAGCAGTTCGATGCGCACGCCGCTGGCCGACAGCCTGTCCAGCATCGGGGTGGCGCCGTAGCACCAGCCGCAGAGCGGATCGAAAAGATAGGTCACGTCTGGATTGCTCATGATCATGCTGTCCTTGCTGTGGGCATCGGCCGCGGCCCACCGGAATGTGCTGGCCATATGTGGCAGACGGCGACCTTGCGATAAACCAGAGCCAATAATACAAACTGTCCGATCAAATCAGACAAAGGCGGTCGTATGGCCGAGCTTCTGAATCTCAATCGGCTCGTCTACTTCACCACGGTCATGGAGACCGGCTCGTTCACCGTGGCGGGGGACCGACTGGGCGTTGCCAAGGCCGTCGTCAGCCACCAGATCGGCAAGCTTGAAGAGGAACTGGGCGCAACGCTCATGCGGCGCACGACGCGGCGTGTCACCCCGACAGAAGAAGGGCGCCTCTTCTATGACCGCGCGACCATCATCTTGCGCGAGGCCGAGGCAGCCTATGGCGAGATCTCGCACGGGGCGGTCGAGCCCGCCGGAATGCTGAGGCTGACCGCACCACTCGACTATGGCGCTAAGGTGGTCGCGCCGGTGATGGCCGCGTATCTGAAGACCTATCCGCAGATGCGCGTCGAGGCGATCTTCGACGACGCGGTAAGCAATCTGGTGGACGAGCAAATCGACCTCGGCATCCGCGTCGGCTGGCTTGCCGATTCCTCCAACCAGGCGCGGCGCCTGGGCACGATACGGCAGATCGTGGTGGCAAGCCCGGCCTTTGCCGCAAGCCTGCCATCCGACGTCGGTCCGCACCAGGCAAGATCGCTGGCCTGGGTCGGCAACGCGCAGCTGCGCGGCATCGGCCAATGGCTGTTTTCCAGGGATGGGGAAACGGTGCTGACCGAACTCAATCCGGTCATCATGTGCGACAAGAGCCCGGCCGCCCTGGCCTGTGTGCTTGCCGGCATCGGGCTGGGCATATTCCCGGACTACAGTGTCAATGACGATATCGCCGAGGGACGGCTGGTGCCGGTGTTAGCTGATTGGACCTTGCCGACCGGCGGTATCCACGCGGTCTTCCCGCCGGCCCGCTTCCGGCCCGCCAAGGTGCGCGCCTTCGTCGACTTGCTGGCGGCTGCCGAGAGAAAGCGCGCGCGTCGCCTCGAAACGGCATGATGCCGCCGGGCGCGCGACATTGTCAGCAAGAACTTACATTCACGCGCGGAGCCGTGCCGTTCGATTGCCGGCGAGAGGCACTCCTCATGGTCTGGAACTTGCCGCCAGACATGCAAACGGCCCGCTTGAGCGGGCCGTTTTAAGTTTGGTTGCGGGGACAGGATTTGAACCTGTGACCTTCAGGTTATGAGCCTGACGAGCTACCGGGCTGCTCCACCCCGCGTCAACCCTAAGCAAGCGTTTGCTTGCTGATCTAAGCAAGCGTTTGCCTGCTTTGGACGTAAGCCGATGCCTATGACTAGGATGGCCTACAGATAGGTAGATGGCTCACCAAATGAAAGGGCCGCTTTCGCGGCCCGTGGTTTCCCGATTGGCGGGCCATGTTCGTAAAGAGAAGATTTAGAACGTGCGTTTGGCAGACCTGGCAGCGACCTACTCTCCCGCGTCTTGAGACGAAGTACCATCAGCGCTGGAGCGTTTCACGGCCGAGTTCGGAATGGGATCGGGTGCAGCCGCTCCGCCATAACCACCAGGTCGGCAAAACGCACGTTGTTTTCGAGAAGCTGGGTTAGGGATTAGGCAGCAGGCAATAGTGAGTAGGGGATACCCGCTCGCTATTGGCTTGTGCCGTTTGCCCGTCTTTCCGTGCCAATGGCGACGTTCATTGCAGGGCGCCCGGGCGTAAGCCCGCAAGCGCGACTGCGCGTCGCCGGTTTTCCGGCGCCCTCGCGGAGCATAGGCCCCAGAGGGGCCGCTCATGCGTGAGCGCTGGCCAGATCATCGTGTTCACGATGAGCATAAGGAATGAGAACGATCAAGCCGATCGAACTATTAGTACCGGTAAGCTTCAAGCGTTGCCGCTCTTCCACACCCGGCCTATCAACGTGGTCGTCTTCCACGGTTCTCAGGGAATACTCGTTTTAAGGTGGGTTTCCCGCTTAGATGCCTTCAGCGGTTATCCCGTCCGGATATAGCTACCCTGCTATGCGGCTGGCGCCACAACAGGTCCACCAGAGATCCGTCCATCCCGGTCCTCTCGTACTAGGGACAGATCCTTTCAATATTCCTACACCCACGGCAGATAGGGACCGAACTGTCTCACGACGTTCTGAACCCAACTCACGTACCGCTTTAAATGGCGAACAGCCATACCCTTGGGACCTGCTCCAGCCCCAGGATGCGATGAGTCGACATCGAGGTGCCAAACAACCCCGTCGATATGGACTCTTGGGGGTCATCAGCCTGTTATCCCCGGCGTACCTTTTATCCGTTGAGCGATGGCCCTTCCACGCGGGACCACCGGATCACTATGACCGACTTTCGTCTCTGCTCGACTTGTCAGTCTCGCAGTCAGGCAGGCTTATGCCATTGCACTCAGCGAACGATTTCCGACCGTTCTGAGCCCACCATCGCGCGCCTCCGTTACTCTTTAGGAGGCGACCGCCCCAGTCAAACTACCCACCATACATTGTCCCGGACCCGGATAACGGGCCGCGGTTAGACATCCATAGTAATAAGGGTGGTATTTCAAGGGTGGCTCCACCTGAGCTGGCGCCCAGGTTTCAAAGCCTACCACCTATCCTACACATGCCACTACGAATGCCAATGTAAAGCTATAGTAAAGGTGCACGGGGTCTTTCCGTCTAACCGCAGGAACCCCGCATCTTCACGGGGAATTCAATTTCACTGAGTCTATGCTGGAGACAGCGGGGAAGTCGTTACGCCATTCGTGCAGGTCGGAACTTACCCGACAAGGAATTTCGCTACCTTAGGACCGTTATAGTTACGGCCGCCGTTTACTGGGGCTTCGATTCAGAGCTTGCACCCCTCCTCTTAACCTTCCAGCACCGGGCAGGCGTCAGACCCTATACGTCGTCTTGCGACTTCGCAGAGCCCTGTGTTTTTGATAAACAGTCGCTACCCCCTGGTCTGTGCCACCCTCCTCCACTTGCG
>NZ_JAIUIQ010000009.1:175000-177500 GCF_020165735.1 Mesorhizobium sp. B283B1A | reverse complement strand
CGTGTCTGCGGGAACGCCCTTCGCCGGATCCCGTTGAAGTTCGGCCAGCCGCCCCGGGATTTCCTCGCGCAGCCACTTCTCCCGCTCCGCCTCGAAGTCCTCGAGCATACGCAGGCCGGCGCGGACAACCTCACTGGCATTGTTGTAGCGACCTGATTCGAGCTGCTTCCTGATGAAGCTCTCGTAGCGGTCATTCAAAGCGTAATTGGGCATGGCAACCTCCGGGGAAAATATGGGGGCATACGATGCATATGGCAATAGATGTCAACTGTTGGCAGTTATGTTCGATTCGGGCCCTCATCGGCGACATGATTCCCCTCGGTGACGTGATTCTCTCAAACACAGGATCGCATCGCTGATTCGGCATGATTGAGAACGCGGCCAGGCGACGCCAGCGAGATCGAGGGTTGGCGCGTGAAACCGATGGGCAGCCCGTTGGCGCGAGTACCTAAGCCGGCTGGTTTCCAAGCCCAACCGGCTAACCTCATGCCGCATCGGCAGGGACCACGCGCCGATCAGCAATCCTCGTCAGCCGACGCGCCAAAAGCAAAAAAGCCCGGCGCAATGGACGAGCCGGGCTTGAAATATTTAATACGGAGAGAGAAGCCTGATCCTGCGGTCGAGTGCCTGAGTTGTGTTCGGCGTTGGCTCGCCTTGTTATGGGCCACCGATTCGGAGCGAATCGCTGGCGTCGCCAGCAAGCCGGCCCGCCCACTTGGAGTTTGGCGGGCGATTTTGGTTGCTGGGACAGGCTTTGACTTTTTTGTCCCGGGGTTGGCTTTGCCTCGAAGCGGGCGCAGTTGATGGGGTTCGGCTCGAGCGGCCGCCAGACATGCAAACGGCCCGCTTGAGCGGGCCGTTTTAAGTTTGGTTGCGGGGACAGGATTTGAACCTGTGACCTTCAGGTTATGAGCCTGACGAGCTACCGGGCTGCTCCACCCCGCGTCAACCCTAAGCAAGCGTTTGCTTGCTGATCTAAGCAAGCGTTTGCCTGCTTTGGACGTAAGCCGATGCCTATGACTAGGATGGCCTACAGATAGGTAGATGGCTCACCAAATGAAAGGGCCGCTTTCGCGGCCCGTGGTTTCCCGATTGGCGGGCCATGTTCGTAAAGAGAAGATTTAGAACGTGCGTTTGGCAGACCTGGCAGCGACCTACTCTCCCGCGTCTTGAGACGAAGTACCATCAGCGCTGGAGCGTTTCACGGCCGAGTTCGGAATGGGATCGGGTGCAGCCGCTCCGCCATAACCACCAGGTCGGCAAAACGCACGTTGTTTTCGAGAAGCTGGGTTAGGGATTAGGCAGCAGGCAATAGTGAGTAGGGGATACCCGCTCGCTATTGGCTTGTGCCGTTTGCCCGTCTTTCCGTGCCAATGGCGACGTTCATTGCAGGGCGCCCGGGCGTAAGCCCGCAAGCGCGACTGCGCGTCGCCGGTTTTCCGGCGCCCTCGCGGAGCATAGGCCCCAGAGGGGCCGCTCATGCGTGAGCGCTGGCCAGATCATCGTGTTCACGATGAGCATAAGGAATGAGAACGATCAAGCCGATCGAACTATTAGTACCGGTAAGCTTCAAGCGTTGCCGCTCTTCCACACCCGGCCTATCAACGTGGTCGTCTTCCACGGTTCTCAGGGAATACTCGTTTTAAGGTGGGTTTCCCGCTTAGATGCCTTCAGCGGTTATCCCGTCCGGATATAGCTACCCTGCTATGCGGCTGGCGCCACAACAGGTCCACCAGAGATCCGTCCATCCCGGTCCTCTCGTACTAGGGACAGATCCTTTCAATATTCCTACACCCACGGCAGATAGGGACCGAACTGTCTCACGACGTTCTGAACCCAACTCACGTACCGCTTTAAATGGCGAACAGCCATACCCTTGGGACCTGCTCCAGCCCCAGGATGCGATGAGTCGACATCGAGGTGCCAAACAACCCCGTCGATATGGACTCTTGGGGGTCATCAGCCTGTTATCCCCGGCGTACCTTTTATCCGTTGAGCGATGGCCCTTCCACGCGGGACCACCGGATCACTATGACCGACTTTCGTCTCTGCTCGACTTGTCAGTCTCGCAGTCAGGCAGGCTTATGCCATTGCACTCAGCGAACGATTTCCGACCGTTCTGAGCCCACCATCGCGCGCCTCCGTTACTCTTTAGGAGGCGACCGCCCCAGTCAAACTACCCACCATACATTGTCCCGGACCCGGATAACGGGCCGCGGTTAGACATCCATAGTAATAAGGGTGGTATTTCAAGGGTGGCTCCACCTGAGCTGGCGCCCAGGTTTCAAAGCCTACCACCTATCCTACACATGCCACTACGAATGCCAATGTAAAGCTATAGTAAAGGTGCACGGGGTCTTTCCGTCTAACCGCAGGAACCCCGCATCTTCACGGGGAATTCAATTTCACTGAGTCTATGCTGGAGACAGCGGGGAAGTCGTTACGCCATTCGTGCAGGTCGGAACTTACCCGACAAGGAATTTCGCTACCTTAGGACCGT
>NZ_JAIUIQ010000009.1:0-170000 GCF_020165735.1 Mesorhizobium sp. B283B1A | reverse complement strand
CACGGAAAATGTCATAGCCGAACTCGGCAATGATCCGCCGCTTATCGCGGACGGTCGCAGCGGCCCGCCCGATCGGCGCGAGGTTTCTGCGCGCTGGCTGTCGGGAACATTCCTGACCGGCGTGACCTCGAGTGTGTTGATGGGCGTGGCGCTGTTCGCCGCCCTTGACGGGCGCCAGCAATTGGCGACGCCACCCGAAATCGCCGAATTGATCGGCCTTGCCAGCAATGGCGATTCCGGCGAGGTGGCCAAGACGACAAGGCTGGTGGCGCCCCGTCAGATCGCCAAGGCCAAGGACCGCCGCCGCATGGAAGTGTCGATGGTCACCAAGGTCGGCGACCGCGATGTCATCCACACCATGCCGTTCGTGCAGATCAAGATGGCGCTCGCCGCCGGCCACACCACCAGCCGGCCCTACCCGCCTTTCGACCCGATGCAGGTGTTCGGCGACGACGGCGATGACGCCTCGGCGCAGCCCGCTGCCGCGTCCGCCGCCGCCGGTCAGATTTATGGCGCCAAGGTCGAAAGCGAGATGAGCCTGAAGACCGTGGATTTCCCCATCCAGACGGCTTCCTTCGACGAAAAGAGCGACCTGTCCGCCGATGAGGTGGAAAAGGTGGTGCGCGAAGCCGGCACCGACCTCAGCGACGGCGCCGTGCAGGTCGCTTCACTCCATTATGTCGACCCGCAACGATTCGGCGAAGCCTTTGCCGAAAGCATGGCCGGCTCCTATGACGTGAAGATCGTACCGGAAAACGTCTCCGTGGCGCCGCGCGCCAATGTCGACGACCAGGCGCCGGCTTTCGCCGAGGAAATCATTCCCTTCACCAGGGATACCGAACTTACCGAGGCCTTCGCCGATTCGGGCTACACGGGCGAAGACGCCACCGGCATGGCCGAAGCAATCGCCAAGCTCTTGAACGCCCCGGCACTCAAGGCGGGAACGGTGCTGCGAGTGGGCCTCGAGGTTCGCGGCGATGCCGCAAAGGTCGTGCGCACCAGCGTCTACGACAAGACTACGCATATCGTCACCATCGCGCTCGACGACCGCGGCCAGTATGTGCCCGCGCAGGAACCGGAGCCCAATCCCGAACTTTTGACCGCGTTCGACGATTCGTCGGCGCCCGTGGTGGTGCGCGGCAATCTTCCCAATGTCTATGACGGCATCTATCGCACCGCCTATTCCTACGGCATGTCGAAGGCGATGACCCAGCGGCTGATCAAGCTGCTTGCGCCTGGCGTCGACTTCCAGTCGCGGCTCAATCCGTCGGACAGGCTGGAAGTGCTGTTCTCGCAGCCGGACGGGGACGATCAGACTTCCGACAATTCGGACCTTCTCTATGTCTCGGCAACATTTGGCGGCACGACGCGCAACTTCTACCGCTTCCAGATGCAGGACGGCAGCACGGACTATTTCGACGAGAATGGATCGAGCGCCGAGCAGTTCCTGCTGCGCAATCCACTGCCAAACGGGAGATTCACCTCCGGGTTTGGTGCACGCAAGCATCCTATTCTCGGCTATGTCCGCATGCACACGGGCACCGATTGGGCTGCTCCCATCGGATCGCCGATCATCGCCGCCGGTAACGGCGTGGTCGAGAAAGCGGGCTGGGCCGGTGGCTATGGCAAGCAGATCATCTTGCGCCATGCCAACGGGTACGAGACCTCCTATAATCACCAGAGCGCTTTCGCCAAAGGCATCGCGCCTGGCGTTCGTGTCCGGCAAGGCCAGGTCATCGGCTACCTCGGCCAGACCGGCCTCTCCACCGGTCCACACCTCCACTACGAACTGATCGTCAATGGCACCAAGGTTGATTCTATGCGCGTCCGGCTGCCGGTCGGCAAGGTGCTGAAGGGCGACGATCTCGTCGCCTTCAAGCGCGAGCGCGAGCGCATCGACGATCTCCTGAAGCAGGAAGACGGCAATTCGCTGAAGGTCGCCAGCGCCAAGATCGAAGGCTGAGCCTTCGAATTTCAGTCCTGCCGGGTTTTGGCTTGCGGCGACGGTTTGGCTTGCCGCTGCCAGGGCAATGGCTCCCCGGAAATGGTCGTCCAGGCAATCACTGTCGAAAGCAGGCATAGCAGCGCCGTCACCAAGGAGACGGCGGCAAACGCCGCATCGCTGGCCGCGAGCCTTGCCGCATCGAGCGCCGGCGCAAGTTCGGCCGGCGCCGGTTCGCCGAAGCCAGGCACGCCCGGCGCCGCACTCCCGTCCAGTGCGTTGGCGTACACCCAGGCGGCCAGCGACCCCATCGCCGCCACGGCGATCAGTCCCCCGATGCGCGAGACGGCATTGTTGATGCCGGAGGCAGCGCCTGTATCCTTGTCTTCCACCGCCGTCATGATCGCGGTCGACAAAGGTGAGACGACCAGCGCCATGCCAAGCCCCATCAGCGCCATCAGCGGAAATATCCCCGTCCAGAAATGATGGAAGCCAACATAGGCGAGCAGGGCAAGCCCGGCGAAGGCGACCGCCACGATCAGGCTGCCGCAGGCGATCGGGAAACGCGGTCCGATCCGGTCCGACAATTGGCCGACCGGTCCCGACAGAAGCGCGATCAATGCCGACAGCGGCAGGAAGATGAAGCCGACTTCGGCCGTGCTCAGCCGCCAGCCGGCGATCAGCAGCATGGGTAGGTAGAAAAGATTGGCCGACAGCGCGAAATAGAGGAAGAAGGTCGCCACATTGGCGCCGGCGAAAGCGCCGATGCGAAACAGGCTGAGGTCGATCATCGGCTCACGCTGCCGCTGCTCGAACAGGATGAAGACGACCAGCAGCACGGCACCGGCGGCAATGCTGGGCCCAGCCATATGGCCCTCGCCGCTGGCGCTCATCGAGGTCAGTCCATAAGCGAGCGCGCCGAAAGCCAATGTCGCGAGCGCGCCGCCACCAAGATCGAGGCTGCGCTTCTCCGTCGGTGCATCGGCCGGGATCTTGACGAGCAGCAGATAGATCGAGATCAGGCCGAGCGGCAGGTTGACGGCGAAGATCGCCCGCCAGATGCCGTCGCCGAAAGCAGAAAGCACCAGGCCGCCGAGCACGGGACCAAGCGCGGTGGTCAAGGCCGAGGCCGCCGCCCAGATGCCGATCGCTCGCCCGCGCTCCTTTTTCGGGTAGGCCTTGGCGATGATGGCGAGGCTGCCGGGCACCATGATCGCGGCACCAATGCCCTGGAGGGCGCGAAACGCGATCAGCACGACAGCGTTCGGCGCCAGCGCACAGGCGAGCGATGTGGCGACGAAAAGCGCAATGCCGGCCACGAAGGCGCGGCGCAGCCCGAACCGATCGCCGGCGGCACCGCCGGCTAGGATCAGCGCCGACAGCGTCAGCGCATAGGCATTGGAAATCCACTGCGCCTCGGCGAGGCTGGCGCCGAGATCGACGCGGATCGCCGGCATGGCGATGGCCAGGATCGAGCCATCGATGAAGCCGAGCGCCGAAGCAAGGATCGCTGCGATCAACACGTATCGCCGCTGCGATTGCGGACAGAAGGTTCCGGTGGTGACCGGGCTGGTCAGCGGGATGGCGGCTGCTTTGCTTGGTGAATGCATGGAACCCTGCTTAGACCGCCATTGTGTTTGCAACAACCGGCCAGCACCTTGCTGTCCTTGAAACCAGCCAGTTGGCCAGGATGACGCTCTATCGGATGCAAACGGCCGCAGTCATGCTAGGTTCCGGCGCGAGCAACAGGCGGGGAGAAATCGATGAAGCGCCCACTTGAAGCATCGGCGGAGGGACGTGGCCGCATCGTCGGCATCACCGACGGCGTGTTCGCCATCGCGCTGACCCTGATCGTGCTCGAGATCAGGGTGCCGGCGCATGAGGCTGTTCATTCCGAGCGCGATCTGCTTGCCGCCATCGCGGCACTGGCGCCACGCTTCCTGACCTACGCCTTGAGTTTCCTGACGCTGACCATCTTCTGGTTCGGCCAGCAGGCGCAACATGGGCTGATCGCCAAATCCGACCGGCGGCTCGCCACGCTGAACCTCTGCTTTCTCGCCTTCATCGCCCTGCTGCCATTCTCGACGGACCTTCTGGCCGACTTCCTCGAATTCAGGACCGCGGTTCTTGTCTATTGGCTCAATCTGCTGATGCTCGGCGTCACGCTGTTCGCCAGCTGGCGCTACGCCGAGAAGAACGGCTTTGTGGCGGAAGATGTCGACGCGCAAACGAAACGCACGGTCTATCTGCGCATCGTCAAGGCACAGATTCTATGGGCGATCGGCGCCGCACTTTGCCTGGTCACCCCTCTGCTCAGCGTCGGCTTCATTCTGGTGGTGCAGCTGGTCTATGCCGCCGCGCTGCGCGGCTCATTGCTGCGCAAAGTCATCGGTTGAAGGTCCACCGACGAACTCCACGGTGACGCCTGGCGACACCAGCTTGGCAAGCTCGCGCGCGTCCCAGTTGGTCAGGCGCACGCAGCCATGGCTTTCGGTCTTGCCGATCTTCGACGGCTCCGGCGTGCCATGGATGCCGTAGGTCGGCTTGTCCAGCGCGATCCACACCGAACCAACCGGCCCGTTGGGACCTGGCGGGATGGTCAGGATCTTGTCGTTCTGGCCCTGCTTGAAATTGATGTTGGGATTGTAGGTGTAGTTCGGGTCGAGCGCGATGCGCGACACCGTGTGGATACCGGTGGGCGACGGCGTGTCGGCCGAGCCGATGGTCGCGGGATAGGCTGCGACCAGCTTGCCGCCCGCATCGTAGGCGTAGACTTCCTTCTTGCCCTTGTCGGCGACGATGCGCGCGACCGGGGTCGACACCAGCTTGCCGAAATTGGCAACCTTGATGATCGTCCCGGGGCGATTGAAGTCGAGGCCCTTGTTGATCGACTTCAGATAGTTTTCGTCCATGTGGAAGCGCTCCGCCAGCGCTTCGGGCACCGACGTGTAGCCCATGCGGTCGAGCTGCGCCTTCTGGCTGTAGTCTTCCGGGATCGAGGCGACGTAGGGGCCGGCCGCATCCTCTGGCGTGATGGTGTAGTTGGCAAAGGCATCGCCGCCCGATTGCGCAAGAGCGGCCTGGATACCGACCGCATCGGTCGACTTCAAATTGCTGCCGGTGATCTCGTTGTATGCGGCGAGCGCCTTGTCGACGTTCGAGCCGAAGCGCCCGTCTATGACGCCGGGCGAAGCACCGCCGCGGTCGAGCAGCACCTGCAGGGCGGCGACATCCTGGCGCGCTCCCAGCGACAGCGACGGGTCGACCGCTGTGTTGCCGCCAGCATTCGGCGGCAGCGCCGCCTGATCGGCGGGCGCGTCTTGATCCTCGGGCGCTGCCGGCTGGAGAGGATCTATCGAGGCTTCATCGAGCGGCTGGCGCTTGATGGTATGCGGCTTTGCCGGCTGCGGCGCATCGGGGTAATTGTTGTCGTAGCTGCCGTCGTCCTGCGGTGCCGGCGGGTAGGCCTCCACCGAATTGTCGCCGTCATCCGCGGGCGGCGGGATGACCCGGCCTTCCTCTTCCAACTGCTTGCGGCGGAAGCGTGCCATGTCTTCCGGATCGTCGAGATAGTAGCGGTCATCGTCGGCGGGGCCGCGGCCCAGCTCGCGCAGCCGCATCTCGCGGCGCAGCGCGCGCCGGTCGAGCCGTGACTGCGGTGGCTGGATGGCGACGACCTTGCCGGTATCGGCATCGACGATGACGCGATTGCCCCTGGCGTCGTAGTAGATATCGAGATTGCCGTCCTGCGCGACAAGGATGCCGCCGGCATCGGCAGCACGGACAACCCTTGGTGCATCGTCCTGCGTCGGTGCGGCAAACGCACCGGAGGACACAAGCCCGGCGGCGAGCGCCGAAAGGGCAAAGATCGTGCGGAACATTGTAGCCAACTCTCCGGTCCGTAAATTGCCGCCGCCCGGCATTGTTCTTTAGGATGCCACATCATGCCTTCCGAAATCGAAACGATTTTCGGGCCGATGCGGTAGGCGAACCCCCTCGCCAGCAAACCAGTTAACCACCTTATGGTTCCAACATGAACCGGGCATGAAGATGGCGGCTTCCGGCGTCTCTCGGAATATTGGCTAGCTTGCGCCAAGCCCCAGTTGCTTGCGCGCCTGCTTCGTCAGTTTCAGGGCGACCAGGCGATGGCTCTCGCGCAGGTAGTCCTTCAGCGCCGCATCATCCACGCTCTGGCTTGTCTGACGCTGGATCCATTTCATGCCGCGCGATGCAAGATAGGGCGCGGGCCGACAGCCAGGCTGTTCCTTGAGCACATCATAGGCGATGTCGGAGCATTTGAAGGTGACGAAGAGTTGCTTTCCGTCGTCCCAGCCGCCGATCGCGAAGACCTTGGTCGCGACCTTCCAGACATGGGCGCCGCCCCACTGGACGACATGGTTTGTGGCCGGCAGCGAGGCGCAGAAGCTGTTGTAGTCGTCCAGCGTCATCCGGGCCTCGCTGTTAATAGGAATGCCTAGAAGAAAATGCCGCGCATCCGGGACTGGATGCGCGGCATTGGATCAGGCCGCCGCCTCGGCCGCGACGATCGACGGCTTCGAGCGGAAGTTCAACCGGTCGGATCCGGCCGTCACCTTGACCGTCGAACCGTCGAGGATTTCGCCGAGCAGGATCTTCTCCGCCAGCGGATCCTGCAGGTCCTTCTGCATCACCCGCTTCAGCGGTCGCGCACCATAGGCCGGGTCGTAACCCTTGGCCGCCAGCCATTCGATCGCCTCGTGATCCAGCGCCAGCGTGATCTTGCGATCGACAAGCAGGCTTTCCAGCCGCTTGAGCTGGATTTCGACGATGCGATCCATGTCCTTGCGTCGCAACCGGTGGAACAGGATCACCTCGTCGACACGATTGAGGAACTCCGGCCGGAACGATGCCCTGACGACGCCCATCACCTCGTCGCGTACCGCGTCGACATCCTGGTCCTCGCCGAGATTGACGAGATATTCGGCGCCGAGGTTCGACGTCATGATGATCAGCGTGTTGCGGAAATCGACGGTGCGGCCCTGGCCATCGGTCAGGCGGCCGTCATCGAGAACCTGCAGCAAGACGTTGAAGACATCCGGATGCGCCTTCTCGATCTCGTCGAACAGCACGACCTGATAGGGCCGGCGCCGCACGGCTTCGGTCAGCGCACCGCCCTCCTCATAGCCGACATAGCCGGGAGGCGCGCCGATCAGCCGGGCGACCGAGTGCTTTTCCATGAACTCCGACATGTCGATGCGCACCATGGCGCTGTCGTCGTCGAACAGGAAGCTTGCCAGCGCCTTGGTCAGTTCGGTCTTGCCGACACCCGTCGGCCCGAGGAAGATGAACGAACCGATCGGCCGGTTCGGATCCTGCAGGCCGGCACGGGCCCGACGCACGGCTTTCGAAACAGCCTGCACCGCCTCGCCCTGGCCGACGACCCGCTTGCCGATCTCGTCTTCCATACGCAACAGCTTGTCGCGCTCGCCCTGCAGCATCTTGTCGACCGGAATGCCGGTCCAGCGCGAGACGATATGGGCGACGTGGTCGGGGGTGACCACCTCTTCGACCATCCCCACCTTGCCGTCCTGGGCTTCGGCCTCCTTCAGCTTCTTTTCCAGCTCCGGGATCTTGCCATAGGCAAGTTCGCCGGCGCGCTGGAATTCACCCTTGCGCTGGGCAATGGCCAGATCGTTGCGTGCCTCGTCGAGCTGCTTCTTCAGGTCGGCGGCGAGGCCAAGCTTCTGCTTCTCGGCCTGCCACTTGGCGGTGATCTCGGTCGATTCCTCCTCGAGGCCGACCAGCTCCTTTTCCAGGCGGGCGAGCCGGTCCTTCGAGGCATCGTCCGTCTCGACCTTCAGTGCCTCGCGCTCGATCTTGAGCTGCATGATGCGGCGATCGATCTCGTCCAGCGCCTCGGGCTTCGAATCGACCTGCATCCTGAGCCGCGACGCGGCTTCATCGACGAGATCGATCGCCTTGTCGGGCAGGAAACGGTCGGCGATGTAGCGGTTGGACAGCGTCGCCGCCGCCACCAGCGCCGAGTCCGAGATGCGCACCTTATGGTGCTGCTCGTACTTCTCCTTCAGCCCGCGCAGGATCGAGACGGTGTCCTCCACCGTGGGCTCATCGACGAAGACCGGCTGGAAGCGGCGGGCAAGGGCTGGATCCTTCTCGACATGCTTGCGATATTCATCGAGCGTGGTCGCGCCGACGCAGTGCAGTTCGCCGCGCGCCAGCGCCGGCTTCAGAAGGTTCGACGCATCCATGGCGCCGTCCGCCTTGCCGGCGCCGACCAGCGTGTGCATCTCGTCGATGAACAGGATGATGCTGCCGTTGGCCGAGGTGACTTCTGAAAGCACGGCCTTCAGCCGCTCCTCGAACTCGCCGCGGTACTTGGCGCCGGCAATCAGCGCGCCCATGTCGAGCGCCATCAGCTGCTTGTCCTTCAGCGATTCCGGCACGTCGCCATTGACGATGCGCAGCGCCAGGCCTTCGGCGATCGCGGTCTTGCCGACGCCCGGCTCGCCGATCAGCACCGGGTTGTTCTTGGTGCGGCGCGACAGCACCTGGATGGTGCGGCGGATCTCGTCGTCACGACCAATCACGGGGTCAAGCTTGCCGGCGCGGGCATCCGCCGTCAGGTCGCGCGCGTATTTCTTCAGCGCGTCATAGCCCAGTTCGGCACTCGCCGAATCGGCGGTGCGGCCCTTGCGGACATCGTTGATGACCTGGTTCAGCGCCTGCGCGGTGACGCCGGCCTTGGCCAGGATGTCGGCGGTCTTGGCCGATTTCTCCATGGTGAGCGCCTGCAGCAGCCGCTCGACGGTGACGAAGCTGTCACCAGCCTTCTTGGCCAGTTCCTCGGCGGTCGAGAACACCTTGGCCAGAGGCTGCGCCAGATAGAGCTGGCCGTTGCCGCCTTCCACCTTGGGCATCGCCTCGAGCGCCGTCTCGACGCCGAGCTTGACGTCGCGGACATTGCCGCCGGCGCGCTCGATCAGCGACGCGGCCAGGCCTTCGTCGTCGTCAACGAGGACTTTCAGGATATGTTCGGGGGTGAATTGCTGGTGATTGCGTGAGAGCGCCATGGTCTGCGCGGACTGGATGAAGCCGCGCACGCGCTCGGAATATTTCTCAAGGTTCATATCTGTCTCCTTCCGTCACCGGCCCGCTTTGCGGCACCGGATCAGATTACGGTGACGGACCCGCCCATTCGAGCCGGATCCAGTTCAGCCGAGATATGGTGCATAGGCCATGCCGTCTCAAGACGCCTTGATATCGGTCAATGCATAATATTCCACGTCAGCCCAAACGAAAACGGCGGAGATTTCTCTCCGCCGTTCAACGTCTTGAAATACTGTCCGATCAGTTGTCGATGTCGGTGGTGGCCGGCTCGGCATTGCCGCTGTCGGCGGGGGCCGTGGTCATCTCACCCGTATCGGCGTTGCCGCCACCGGCGTCGACCTGGTCGGCATTGGTGCGAGGACGGCGCGGACGCCGCGGGCGGCGGGCGGCACCGCTCTCGGCGGCTGCCTCGTTGAGTTCGGCCTGGGCCGCCAGACCGGCGGGCGAAAAATTCTCGAATGATGGAGCTGGCTCGGCTGCGGCAACGCTCTCGGCCGGCGACACGGCGCCTTCCGCCTGGACCGGGGCCTCGTTGCGCTGCTGTTGTCCGCCTTGCTCTGCGGAAGCATAATCGCGCTGGCCATTCTGGCCATAGCCGCCATTGGGGCGGCGATCACGGTGGCGTCCGCCATTGTCGCGGCCGCCATTGTTGCGCCCGCTATTATCACGGCCGCCATCACGATTATCGCGGCCGCTTTCCCGGTTCAGTGCCACCTCGGCCGGCATGCCCTCGATCACCGGTTGCGGCCCGGCGCCATGGTTGACCACCGGAACTTGCGGTTCGGAACCAACGTTGCCGCCGTTTCCTGCCCCATTGCCGGACCCGGCATTGTCGAACTCGTCGCGATCCTCGTCGCCGTCATCATCGAAATCGTCGCGATTCTGCTGGACGTTCTGGATCGGCATCTGCGCCTGGGCGGCGGCAATGATGCGATTGTAATGTTCTGCGTGCTGGAGATAGTTCTCCGCCATGACCCGGTCGCCGGAGCTTTGCGCGTCACGTGCCAAGGTGGCGTATTTTTCGGCGATCTGCTGAGCCGATCCACGGATCTTTACGTCCGGACCGTTGCTCTCGTAATTGCGCGTCAGGGGATTCGGCCCCTTGCGGTTGTTGTTGTTGTTGTTGTTATTGCCGCCGCCGCCGCCATTGTTGTTGCGACCGCGCATGCGCCTGTTCTGCTGTTGTGGCCTCATTCGACTCTCTTCATTTTGAAATTTTTGAAAACTCGTAACGAACGGTGGCGCTCATGCAGCCAGCCGTTCGGTTTCTTCACCGGCGTTCGCCCGCATCAATTGCGTTGGCGCCACGTGCCATCCTGTTCCGGTTACATCACTTGCCGGACGATTCCCGCACGAAGCTTGGGCGTCGTTTGCGCAAGAAGGCAGCTATTTCCAAGGAAACCGAATCGCTAAGAGCACTGCCTGCTTCGTCTCATCCGGTTAACGCGACCCTAGCCGCATTCCCCGGCATTGCCAAGCGCTTTTTTCGCACTGCGTCAAGGCTTTCCCCGTTGAAAGACAAGAACCCTGTCGTTTCCACCAAGGTCGCGGAAAGCACCGACCAGTCCATAACTCGCAGACCTGAATATATCCGTAACTTCGTCCTGCTGCGTGCGGCCGATCTCGACCGCAACCCTGCCTTCGGCTTCCAGAAACCTTGCCGCCTCGGCGGCGATGATCCTGTAGGGGTTCAGCCCATCCACGCCGCCATCGAGGGCCAGGCACGGGTCGAAATCGCGGACTTCGTCCTGCAGATTTCCAATGTCTTGAGAAGTTATATAGGGAGGGTTTGCGGCAATTACATGGTATCGGCCTGAAACTTTTTCGAACCAGTCCGACTGCAGCGCCGTGAACCGGCCGCCGAGCCCGAGTTGCCCGGCATTGCCGGTCGCCGTCGCCAGCGCACCGGGGGCGATATCGACACCGGTGGCGGTCGCGGCCGGCTCGGCGCTGAGCAGCGCCAGGGCGATGGCGCCCGTCCCCGTGCCGAGATCGAGGATGCGGCATGCGCCCTCGCGCGCCGCGATTGCCTTGACGAAGGGCAAGATCGCCTCGACCAGCGTTTCGGTATCCGGCCGCGGCTCCAGGGTTTCGGGCGACAGCGACAGGCGCAAACCGTAGAATTCCCGGTAGCCGAGGATGCGATGCACCGGTTCGCCACCGGCCCTTCGTCTCAAGGCGGCGTCGATCGCCTCGATGGCGCGCCCGTGAACCTTGAGCTCCGGATCGGCAATCGCTTGGGTGCGCGTGGTACCGGAAAAATGCTCGACGATCAGCCTGGCGTCGAGCGTCGGATCATCGACAGCGGCGGCCACGAGCCGAGCCCGCGCTTCCCGCAGCAGCGGCCCCAGCGCCTCTGGCAGGCTGTCAGCCATCAAGGCCGATATCGGCGAGCAGCTTCGACTGGTGATCGGCGATCAGCGCGTCGATGACTTCGTCGAGCTCGCCCATCATCACCCGGTCGAGCTTGTAGAGCGTCAGGTTGATGCGATGGTCGGTGACGCGGCCTTGCGGGAAATTGTAGGTGCGGATGCGCTCCGAACGGTCGCCGGAGCCGACCTGCGACTTGCGCGCCTCCGAGCGTTCCTCGTCCGCCTTGCTGCGCTCCATGTCGTAGAGCCGGGCGCGCAGGATCTGCATGGCCTTCGCCCGGTTCTGATGCTGCGACTTTTCCGCCTGCACCACCATGATGCCGGTCGGCAAATGGGTGATGCGGACCGCCGAATCGGTGGTGTTGACGTGCTGGCCGCCCGAGCCGGAGGCCCGCATCGTGTCGATGCGGATATCTTCGGCGCGAATGTCGATATCGACCTCTTCGGCTTCCGGCAGCACTGCTACGGTGGCGGCGGAGGTGTGGATGCGGCCGCTGGCTTCGGTCGCCGGCACGCGCTGCACGCGATGCACGCCGGATTCGAATTTCAGATGGGCAAAGACGCCTCTGCCGGAAATGGTGGCGATGATTTCCTTGAAGCCGCCGGCATCGCCGTCGCTGGCCGACACCGTCTCGAAGCGCCAGCCATGTTCGGCGGCATAGCGCTCATACATGCGAAAGAGATCGCCGGCGAAGAGCGCGGCCTCGTCGCCGCCGGTGCCGGCGCGAATTTCGAGGATGGCGTTCTTGTCGTCGGCGGCATCCCTGGGCAGCAGCAGGAGTTGGATATCCTTCTGCAGCGCCTCGATGCGCTCCTCGACACCAGGCAGATCCGCCTCGGCCAGTGCCCGCATCTCGGCATCGGTGCCCTTGTCGGCGAGCATCGCCTCGAGATCGGCCTGCTCATGCTCGGCCGAGCGCAGCGCCCGAACCTTGGCCACCATCTCCTGCAGCTCGGCATATTCGGATGCCATCTTCACATAGGCGTCCGGCGCCGGTCCGGCCGACATCTGCGCCTCGAGCATCTCGAAACGCTTGACGACTTGATCCATACGATCGCGTGGCAGGTTGACCATGATGAGGCAGCTACAATGGGATCGAGCGGTCGTCGGCAAAGGCCTGCAGCAGCGCCCGCATGGGCAACCCCTGCGCCGGCGCCATCAGATTGTCGTCGAAGAACGCCTTCAATTCTTCCAGCGGCAGCTCCGTCAGCATCGCCTTGACCGGGCCGATCGAGGCCGGCGACATCGAGATCGAGCGGAAACCGAGGCCGATGAGTGCCATCGCCGAAATGGGTTTTCCGGCGAGTTCGCCGCACAGGGTGACCGGCGTGTGGTTGCGGGCACCGGCGTCGGCGATCTGCTTGAGCACGCGCAGGAACGGCGCCGACAGCGTGTCGAAGCGGTTGGCCAGCTGCGTGTTGCCGCGGTCGACCGCCATGACGAACTGGAAGAGGTCGTTCGATCCGACCGAGACGAAGTCGACGGCCTTCATCAATTCGTCGAGTTGGAACAGCAGCGAGGGCACTTCCAGCATGGCGCCGAGCTTGAGGCTGGTCGGCAGATGATGGGCGAAGCGCGACAGATGCCGCACCTCGCGGTCGATGATCTCGCGCGCCTGGGCAATCTCGCCGAGCTCGGTCACCATCGGCAGCATCAGCTTGAGCTCGCGCCCGCCGCTGGCCTTCAGCAGGGCGCGGATCTGGGTGCGCAACAGTCCGGGACGGTCGAGCGTCAGGCGGATTGCTCGCCAGCCGAGCGCCGGGTTCTCTTCCTGGATGGCGCCCTTGAAATAAGGCAGCACCTTGTCGCCGCCGATATCGATGGTGCGGAAGGTGACAGGCTTGCCGCGTGCCGCCTCGAGCACGTCGCGGTAGAGTTTCTCCTGGGCCTCGGCGCGGGGAAAGGTCGAGGCGACCATGAACTGCAATTCGGTGCGGAACAGGCCGATGCCGGCCGCGCCGGCTTCGGCCAGTTGCGGCAGGTCGACCGCCAGCCCGGCATTCATCAAGAGATCGACCTGGACACCGTCCTTGGTCGTCGACGGCTTCTTGCGCAGCTCGCGATAGACCTCTTGCCGGCGTGCCCTGAAACGCACCTTTTCGGCATAGGCGGCTTCGAGATCGGACTGCGGCCGCAGATGGATCGCGCCTTCCTCGCCGTCGACGATGATGGCATCGCCGTTTTCCGCCATGGAGACGGCGCCCTTCATCTGGCCGGCGACCGGAATGCCCATGGCGCGCGCAACGATGACGACATGACTGGTGGCCGCGCCATCCTCGAGCACCAGCCCGCGCAATTTGTCGCGGGGATAGTCGAGCAGCTCGGCCGCTCCCATCGAACGGGCGACGATGATGGCATCCTTCGGCAGCGAGGCGGCGACATCCTCCGGCCCGCGCCCCATAAGCTGGCGCAGCAGCCGGTTGGCGAGGTCGTCGAAATCGCTCATCCGCTCGCGCAGATAAGGATCGGTCATGTGCAGCATGCGCGCACGCATGTCGCTCTGCACCTTTTCGACCGCCGCCTCGGCCGTCAGGCCGTTGCGGATCGCCTCTTCCAGCCGGCGCACCCAGCCGCGGTCATTGGCGAACATGCGGTAGGCTTCCAGCACCTGGCGATGCTCGCCTTCAAAGGCGACGTCGCGGCGTTCCAGCATGTCGTCGATCGACAGCCGCAGCGACCCGAGCGAGGCTTCGAGCCGCCGGACCTCCTCCTCGCTGTCCTCGTTGAACAGATTGGTGACGACGATGCGCGGCTCGTGCAGCACGACGTGGCCAAGTCCGACACCATCGTTGAACGACAGGCCGGTGAAGCTGACCGGGCGGCGTAAATCGAGTTCGAGGCCCGGCCGGGTCAGCCGCGCCAGATCGCCGGTGGCGATCATCTCGGCGATCACCATCGCGGTGGTTTCCAGCGCCTCGACCTCGTCGTCACGGTAGTGGCGCATGGTCTTGTTCTGGACGACCAGGACGCCCAGCGTGCGCCCTGCCCGCAGCACCGGCACGCCGAGGAAGGAATTGTAGATCTCCTCCCCGGTCTCCGGCAGGTAGGCGAAGGCCGGGTGTTCCTGCGCGTTGGACAGGTTGAGCGGCCGCGCGCTCGCCGCGATCGTGCCGACCAGGCCTTGTCCCAGCCTGAGCTGCGCCAGGTGGACGGCGTTCGGGTTCAGGCCCTCGGTGGCATAGAGTTCGAGCACCGAATCGGCGCGCAGCACATAGAGCGAGCACACTTCGGCGACCATGTTGGAGGCGATGTCGCGCACGATCCGGTCAAGCCGCTCCTGCGGCTCCAGCGGCTCCTGCATGAGCTCGCGGAGCCGTTTGAGCAAAACGCGCGGGCCACTGGCCTGATCACGCATCGCGGCTTGTTCTCCAATGGGCTTCTTGCCGGCGCAGTTTCCGCCGCGGCCGGCACTCACGCAACAACTGATTCAGTCTTGCTACTGCTTATCCAGACCGTAGACGGAATGCAAAGTACGAACCGCTAGTTCAGTGTATGGACCGTCGATCAGTATCGAAATCTTGATCTCGGAGGTCGTGATCGCGCGGATATTGATCGAACGGTCGGCCAGCGCCTTGAACGCGGTGGCGGCAACGCCGGCATGGCTTCTCATGCCGATGCCGATGACCGAAACTTTCGACATGCCGGCTTCAGACTGCACGACGTCGTAGCCGACCTCGGCTTTCAGCCGGTCGAGCACGGCAAGCGCCTTGTCGAGGTCGCCCGACGGCACGGTAAAGGTCATGTCGGTGAACTTGCCGTCCTCGGAGATGTTCTGGACGATCATGTCGACATTGATGTTGGCCTCGGCCAGCGGCCCGAAGATGCCGGCGGCGACGCCTGGCCGGTCGCCGACGCGGCGCAGCGAAATCTGGGCCTCGTCCTTGGCGTAGGCAATTCCGGTGACGACCTGCTGTTCCACGATCTCTTCCTCGTCGCAAATGAGCGTTCCGGGAGGAGTGAGCAAATCCCCCATTCCGGGCGCATCGGGATCGTCGAAGGACGACCGCACGAAGGTACGCACCCTGTGCACCATGGCAAGCTCGACCGAACGCACCTGCAGAACCTTGGCGCCGAGCGAAGCCATTTCAAGCATTTCCTCGAACGAAATCTTGGCCAGCCGCCGCGCCTTCGGCTCGATGCGCGGATCGGTGGTGTAAACCCCGTCGACGTCGGTGTAGATGTCGCAGCGGTCGGCCTTGACCGCGGCAGCGATGGCCACCGCGCTGGTGTCGGAGCCGCCACGGCCAAGCGTAGCGATGCGATTGTCGGGCCCAATGCCCTGGAACCCGGCGATCACCGCCACCTGGCCTTCGCCGAAGCGCTTGACCAGGAAGCCGCCGTCGATGTCGAGGATGCGCGCCGCGCCATGCGCGTTGTCGGTCTTGATCGGGATCTGCCAGCCCTGCCAGGAGCGCGCATGCACGCCCATGTTCTGCAAGGTGATCGCCAGCAGGCCCGCAGTGACCTGTTCGCCCGAGGCGACGACCGCGTCATATTCGCGTGCGTCATGCATCGGCGAGGCTTCGCGCGTCCATTGCACCAATTCATTGGTCTTGCCGGCCATCGCCGATACCACGACAGCCACCTCATGACCGGCGTCGACCTCGCGTTTGACGTGACGCGCCACATTGCGGATGCGGGCGATGTCGGCGACGGAGGTTCCGCCGAATTTCATCACGATACGCGCCATGGAAGCGAAATGCCTTTGACTGAAACCGGCCAGGAGCCGAAAGCGGGAGAAAGCGCCCGGCTGACGCCGGCCGCTGAATGCGCGGCCTCCTTAGCCAAATGATGACGGTTTCGCAAGGCTGGCGGCTGATCGCCGCTTTCAAGAAGACGGCATATTGCCTTCCAAGCTTGCGCCGCTTACCAAATATTGCCCGCGAGAAATTCCTTTTGGTTCGGCAAAATAGATGATTGCCCGTCTTCGGCGTGCCATGCGATGGCAGTCGGTACCACTCGTCACCGGCTTCGCCGTGTTGGCGATGATCGTCGGCACCCGTGCCGTGCTCGTCGAAAACCAACGAGCCAATCGCGCCGCCGCTCGCGAGACAATCGAGTATCAAGAGTTGCTGTCGGGGTTGCTTTCAATGGCGCAGGACGCCGAGAGCGGCCAGCGCGGCTATCTCTTGACCGGTGAGAAATCCTATCTCGAACCTTACCGGAAGGCCGTCGATGCCATTCCGGGACAGCTCTCCCGCATCGGCGCAATGACGGCTTCGGACGACCAAATCGTCCAGCAGATCAATCATATCAAGGACGCGCTTTCGCAAAAGCAGGCTGAACAGGCCCGGACGATTGCCCTCTATGACAAGGGCGATGCCGCCGCGGCGCTGCAACTGGTCCGCAGCGGCCAGGGCAAGGCCGCCATGGACGAAATCCGCGCCAGCATGGATACGATCCGCCGCATCAGCGCCGCCGACATCGCCGCACGCGACGAACAAACGGACCGGGTTGAAGCCTGGCTGCGCATCGGTTCGCTGGCGGCCCTTCTGGCGATCTTCGTGCTCGGCGTCTACACCGTCCGCGAATCCCGCCGCCGCTTCCGCGACGTTGTCATCGGCCAGGAAGAGCTGATGCGCAAGAACATCGAACTCGGCAACGAGATCCAGACACGTGAAAAGGCCGAGTCCCAGATACGCCAGATGCAGAAGATGGAGGCGATCGGCCAACTGACAGGCGGTATCGCTCACGATTTCAACAACATGCTGGCGGTGATCATCAGCGCCATGAACCTTGCCCAGCGCAAGCTGAAGCGCGGCGAGCACGACTTGGAAAAGCTCATCGAGGCCGCGACCGACGCGGCCAGCCGCGCCGCCAAGCTGACCTCGCGTCTGCTTGCCTTCTCGCGCCAGCAGCCGCTCGCGCCGCAGGTCGTCGACACCAACCGCCTGGTGACCGGCATGTCCGACCTTTTGCGTCGTGCCCTGGGTGAAGGCATCCGCATCGAAACGGTGCTGGCGGGCGGCCTGTGGAAAACCCACGCCGACCCAAGCCAGATCGAAAACGCGATCCTCAACCTGGCCGTCAATGCCCGTGACGCGATGAGCGAAGATGGCAAGCTGACCATCGAGACCGCCAACAGCCATCTCGACGACGGTTACGCCGCCACCCATGCCGACGTGATCCCCGGCCAATATGTGATGATCGCCGTCAGCGATACCGGCGAGGGCATGTCGGCGGATGTGATGGCGAGGGCATTCGAGCCTTTTTTCACGACCAAGCCGGTCAACAAGGGCACGGGACTTGGGCTGAGCCAGGTGTTCGGCTTCGTCAAGCAATCGGGGGGCCACGTCAAGATCTACTCCGAACGGGACCAGGGCACGACGGTCAGGATCTACCTGCCGCGCTTTTTCGGACCGGAGGAGCCGGCAATACCGGCCGAGCGCGGCGACAGCACCGCCAAGGTCACCGAGACGATCCTCGTCGTCGAGGACGATGCCCAAGTGCGGGCGGCCACGACGGACGCCATGCGCGAACTCGGCTATGAGGTCATCCACGTTGGAAGCGGTCAGGAGGCGCTTGAGAAGCTGGCCGCTGCACCTGGCGTTGCACTTCTCTTCACCGACATCGTCATGCCGGTGATGAACGGCCGCAAGCTCGCTGAGGAGGCGGTGGCGCGCCAACCCGGCCTGAAAGTCATCTTCACCACTGGTTTCACCAGGAATGCCGTCGTCCACAACGGCGTGCTCGACCATGACGTGAACTTCTTGGCCAAGCCGTTCACCATCGAGCAACTGGCCGCGAAGCTGCGCGAGGTGCTGGACACGTAATAATGCATGTTGGCCGCCAGAACTCCGCTTCAGCCCGACGTGGCCACGCCTGTCCATAAGCCCGGATAGTCGACGACGAAGCCGTGCGGCGAAACGTCGAGGATCTCCTCGTAACCGAACATCGGCGCCGCGTAGGCATAGCGGGTCTTGTCAAGGCGACGATAGCTCTGTTCGAGGCGTACCAGTTCCAGCGCCGGGAAGGTCAGGTAGGCAGCCGGAGCGGGCGTCGCCTCGCCGATGCCGAGAGCGAACCGGCGGATCGCCACCAGGTTCGACGCCGGCGTGAAACCGAGATCGATGTCGACGGGGCCGGTAGCAGCGTGCTGCGGTTCGCCGTTCAGCATCCACCGACCGTCGGAATCGCGTTCGATCTCACAGAGCAGGCTCCGCATGCCGAGAACGCCCTCGACCCGTGCTGAACGCGTACGCCAGCCGGCATCGCAAATCGCCTCATAGGCAAGGCAGCATGGCGTGCCGTCCTGGACGAAGATGGCCTGTCCCTTGATACGGAACCCGTCGTCGGTTTGCGAAAGCAGGCAAGCGTCGTGTCCTTCCACATCCAGCCGGCGCCACAGGATCGAAGCCGTCTTCCGTGTCATCGTCGTCTCCTCTATTCAAAGCTATCCTCTC
Source organism: Mesorhizobium sp. B283B1A (assembly GCF_020165735.1). Taxonomy (NCBI): domain Bacteria; kingdom Pseudomonadati; phylum Pseudomonadota; class Alphaproteobacteria; order Hyphomicrobiales; family Phyllobacteriaceae; genus Mesorhizobium; species Mesorhizobium sp. B283B1A. The sequence continues at coordinate 151,175 of NZ_JAIUIQ010000009.1, read as the reverse complement.
TTCGCCCGCCGGGCCGATCGTGTTTCGCCCCAATGCCCGGCAGGTGACATGTCCTGACAAGGCAGGGCCTGACAAGGCGGGGCCTGATAGGGCTGGTCCTGACAGGGCGGGCTGCTCTGCCAGTGGAGGAAAAATGCTGCCTTGACATTCGCGGCCTCACGCCCGACTTCCTAGCGCATGACCCCGAAATCGATCTCGATTTCGGGGTCATGCGCAGATTCAAAGTGCTACAGCGTCCTTTGCGCGTCCAAGGACATGCGGCGCTTAAGTGCCGAGGAGACCAACCGATGCCCGAGCCCCGACGATCGACGATCGATGCCGGAGAGGTGGAACGCTTTTCCGCCCTTGCCGCGGAGTGGTGGAACCCGAACGGCAAGTTTCGTCCGTTGCACAAATTCAATCCGGTCCGGCTTTCCTACATCCGCGACCAGATAGCGGTGCGCTTCGGCCGTGACCCGCGCGCGGCGCGGCCTTTCGAAGGCCTGCGCATTCTCGACATCGGCTGCGGCGGCGGTCTCCTGTGCGAGCCGATGGCCCGGCTTGGCGCCGAGGTGGTGGGCGCCGACGCTTCGGCGACCAACATCGAAGTGGCGAAGCTGCACGCGGCCGAGGGCAATGTGAGCGTCGATTATCGCGCCACGACCGCCGAGGACCTTGCCGACGCCGGCGAGACGTTCGACGTCATCCTCAACATGGAAGTGGTCGAGCATGTCGCCGACATCGACCTGTTCGTCGCCAAATGCGGGCAGATGGTCCGCCCCGGCGGCATCATGTTCGTGGCCACCATCAACCGCACGCTGAAGGCACTGGGTCTCGCCATCATCGGCGCCGAATATGTATTGCGCTGGCTGCCGCGCGGCACCCACCAATTCGGCAAGCTGGTGCGCCCGGAAGAGCTGGAAAAGGCACTCGGCGGCGCCGGCCTAACCGTCATCGATCGCACCGGCGTCACCTACAATCCGCTTGCCGATCGTTGGTCACGGTCGAAGGACATGGACGTCAACTACATGGTGCTGGCCGAAAAGGCATCGGTCTGACGACCACACTCCCTGGAGAAATGACCGGCATCCAAGGCCCGAGCCCGGCGGCGGAGGTGCCGACTAGATCCAGAATCGCTACGCCTTCTGGCTTTGCGCCCTGGTGGTGGTGACAACGCCAATGGTGATGATGACCGCACCGGCCCAGGTCAGCAGCCGATAGTGCTCGCCAAGAAAAATCGTGCCGGCAAACAGCCCGATGGCGGCCGCCACATAGCCGATCTGGCTGAGATAGACCGGGCCGCCGACCGCTTGCAGCCGGAAGAAGAAGGCGAACATCGCCGCGGCCGACGCAACCTGCCCGACGACGACCAGCGGCACGCCGCCGAGCGGCGCGAAAGCCCTGACGCCGAACAACACAAGTATGCCGGCGAGCAGCAGCGTCGCCGCTGCCAGATGGCTGCCGACGGCCAGTTCGATCGGCCCGGTATCCTGCGGCCAGTCGACGGTGCGGTAGATGTTGCCGGCGGCAAGGCTGACCGGGATCAGCAGGCCCATCACCACCCAGAACAGATCGGCGGGCTGGCCGGCCTCGCCGCGTGTCACCGCCACCATGACGGCGCCGACGAAGCCGACGGCGATACCGATGATGCCGAGAAGGTTGGGGCGCCGGACGCGCAGCAGGATCGAAAACACCAGCGTGATGACGGGCGACAGCGTGAACATGATGCCGGTGTAGCCGGCCCCCAGATGCGGTATGGCCGAGAACATCAAGAGATTGGGGACGGCGTAGGATACCGCCGCGGTGACGAAGAAATAGCGCAGCTTGTGGGCGCTGAGCCGGATGCGCTGGCCGCGTGCCAAGAGCACGCACAGCAGCACGCCGCCGGCCCCGAACGAGATGACGAAGGCCCAGACCATGGCCGGCACCCCAGCCGCCGTTGCAAGCTTGCCGAAAGGCAGCGTCAGGCCGAGCAAGCCACCGGTGACGATGAGCAGGCCGAGCGCCGAATCCCAGAGAAATTTCATTTGATCGAGCCCTGTCGTGCGGCCCTTGGCCGGCATTGAATCTTGCGGTAAGATAATGCAAAGATTCTTAACGTCAAGATATATAGTGGTGAGACAGTGGACAGGGCAGCGCGAGCGATCGAGCAGTGGAAACGGGAGCGGCCGGACCTGGATGTCTCGCCGATGGGCGTGCTCGGACGGCTGAACGAGGCATCGTCCCTGATCGCCCGCGATCGCCTCGCGCCATTGTTTGCCCATTACGGTTTGCAGTCCGGGGAGTTCGATGTGCTGGCGACGCTGCGCCGCTCCGGATCACCCTACGCACTGACGCCGACCGCGCTTTACGAAGCGACGATGGTGACGTCGGGGGCCATGACCAACCGGCTCGACCGGCTCGAGACATCCGGATTGATCTCGCGCGGACCGCACCCCAACGACCGGCGGGGCATTGTGGTGCGGCTGACCGAAAAGGGCCTCGCGCTCATCGACGAGGCTGTCACCGCGCACGTCGCCAACGAACACGAGATCCTCGCGGGCCTGACACAGGCCGAACGGGAAACGCTGTCGCGCCTGCTTGGGAAATTGATCGGCAGTATGGGCTAACCGCTCAGTTGCGGTCGTCCGGGAACACCGGGATCGGCATGAAGTCGACGCCGTCCTCGGCGAGGCTCTTGGCCTCGTCCAGCGTCGCCTCGCCATAGATGCCGCGCGGATCGGTTTCGCCGAAGTGGATTTTTCGGGCTTCCTCGGCGAACTTGTCGCCGACATAGTCGGCATTCTCGCGCACCTTCTCGGCCATCGCCTTCAATTGCGCCAGGGCCTGCTTCTGCGCCTCGCCCATGGCGAGCGCTATGGTTTCCTGCTTGCGTGCGGTGGAAACGGCGGGCGCCATCAGCGCCTTCTGCACCTTGTGCGAGCCGCAGCTCGGGCAATCGACAAAGCCGCGCTTCTTCTGGGTGTCGAAATCGTCATTGCTGCGAAACCAGCCCTCGAACTCGTGCTCGTTTTCGCAGATCAGGGAAAAACGGATCAAGAAGCAGCACCCCTGAGAAGCGGCGCCTCCGCTGAACCGGCATTGACGGTGAAATCCCGCGCATTTTTCAGGTTGGGGATCTTCTTGCGCGCAGCAGCCGACTGCGCCGGGTCGATCTCGGCGACGATCACACCGGGCTCGTCATGCGCGGCCTCGGCGACAATGCGGCCCCACGGATCGACGATCAGCGAATGGCCAAAAGTCTCGCGTCCATCCTCATGCAGGCCGCCTTGCGCTGCGGCAACGACATAGGCGCCATTCTCGATGGCGCGAGCCCTCAGCAGCACATGCCAGTGGGCCTCGCCCGTCTGGCGGGTGAAGGCGGCGGGTACGGTCAAAACATCCGCGCCGGACATGGCCTCGGCTCGGAACAGTTGCGGGAAACGCAGATCATAGCAGACCGCGAAGCCAAGCCTGGCGCCCGCGATCTCGGTCACGACGGCCTCGGTGCCCGGTTCGTAAGCGGCGGATTCGCGCCAGCTCTCGCCATTGTCGAGATCGACGTCGAACATGTGGATCTTGTCGTAGGTGGCGAGCGTGGCGCCATCGGGTCCGAACAGCAGCGCCCGGTTGGCGAGCTTGCCGTCGGCACGCAGGATCGCGGTCGAGCCGATATGCAGGAAGACGCCGAGTTCGCGCGCCAGCCTGCGAGCGGTCGCGACAACGATGTCGTTGTCTTCGGAGGTGAAGGAAGCGGCACGCGCTTCCTTGTCGCGGATCAGCGCTCCGGTCATTTCCGGTGTCTGGATGTAGGTCGCGCCTTGCGCCGCGGCCTCGCGCACCAGCCGTTCGACATCGACCGCATTGCGCTCGGGGCTCTCGCCTGAACGCATCTGGACCGCAGCAGCCTTGAAAACACCCATCGTCACACCCTCAAATCGTCGCGCCGTTGGCGAGAAGCCTGTCCAGCCGGCCTTCGGCCTCCAGCTCATGGAGTTCGTCGCAGCCACCGATATGCGTATCGCCGATGAAAATCTGCGGAAAGGTCGTGCGCCCGTGAGCACGCGAAATCATCTCTTGCCGCAGTTCCGGCGAAAACGAGGCATCATGCTCGGTATAGGCGACACCCTTGCGCTCCAGCAGCCGCTTGGCTGCCGTGCAGTAGCCGCACATCATGCGCGTATAGATCGTGACATCGGCCATGACGAATTCCGTAGTCTCTTCCAAGCTCATACGTCCATTGCCGACTTATATAGTCGCGGACTCGTCCGCCCGAAAGTCCCCCGGCAACACACGGGCAAAGGTCAGCACGTCGACTGCGGCAGCACCTCCCTTTTTCAGCGCCTTGGTAGCGGAACGCACGGTGGCGCCGGTGGTGTAGACATCGTCGACCAGAAGCACCCTGCGGCCGGCAATCTCGATCTCGGCTTCCACCGGCACCCGGAAAGCGGCGCGCACATTGTCCTCGCGTTCCTGCCGCTCCAGCCCCACCTGCTGCCGCGTGAGCTTGACGCGCTGCATCGCCGAGGGTGCGAAAGACAGGCCGCTGAGTTCGCAGACCGCGCGCGCCAGTTCCGCCGACTGGTTGAACCGCCGCCTGAAGAAACGCCGCCAGTGCAGCGGCACCGGCACCACCACATCGGCCTCGGCGATGAGGTCGGCGCCGGCGCGCACCATCCAGCGCGCCATCCATGGCGCAAGATCCGTACGATCCTGGTATTTCAGCCCCTGCACCATCTGGCGGGCAACGCCGGAATAGGCAACGGCCGCCCGCGCCCGGTCGAAGGGCGGCGGATCGGCAATCGCCTCGGCCGACAGAAAGCCTTCGCCCATGTTGTGCGTGAACGGCGTGCCCATCACCGGGCACCAGGGCCGCTCCAGGAGCCGCAGCTTCGGCCAGCAGGCGCCGCACAGCACGCCGGGCTGCGAGACATGCCGGCGGCAGCCGGCGCAAACCGGCGGAAACAGGATGCGCGCCGGCCAGCCGAGGGCCGAGCGGGCCAGGCTTCCGATCTCGACGGACTTGATCTTGGACCTCGGATCGGCCACGTGGTTGGTTCTCCGTACCGGCTATACCAGGTATATCAGGGCGCGGACAAACAAGGATCCGCCCGTTGCAGCCGATAATGGATACCTCTCTGTGGCTGGCGCACAAGCGGCGCGCGCTAGACGCTCCGGTCGACGGTGCCGATTTCCTCATGAACCGCACCGCCGAGGACCTTGCCGACCGGCTGGGTGCCGTCGAGCGCAGGTTCGGCAAGGCGGCGGTGCTGTTTTGCCAGACGCCAGCCGCGGCCAACGTCCTCGCCGCGAGCGGCAAGGTGACGGAGATCGTCCGCGTCGAGACGGACGCGGCTTTCCTGGACGGTGCCGCAGGCATGATCGCACCGCTGGAAACCGTGCCGTTCGAGCCGGAAAGCCTCGATCTGGCGGTGTCGCTTCTGTCGCTGCAGGCGATGAACGACATTCCAGGCATGCTGATCCAGATCCGCCGCGTGCTGCGGCCGGACGGGCTTTTCCTCGGCGCCTTCGCGGGCGCCGGCACGCTCGGTGAATTGCGCGAAAGCCTGCTTGCGGCCGAGACCGAGCTTTACGGCGGCGCCAGCCCGCGCGTGATCCCGTTCACCGACGTGCGCGATGCCGGCGCGCTTTTGCAGCGGGCCGGTCTCGCCCTGCCGGTCGCCGATGTCGAAACCGTGACGGTGCGCTATGCCAACCTGTTTGCCCTGATGGCCGATTTGCGCGCCATGGGCGAAACCAGTGCGCTTGCCGACCGCAGCCGGCGACCGGGCTCACGCAAGCTGTTCGCGCGTGCCGCCGAAATCTACGCCGAGCGGTTTTCCGACCCTGATGGCCGGATAAGGGCGAGTTTCTCAATCGTCTGGATGTCCGGCTGGGCGCCCGATGCGTCGCAGCAAAAACCGCTGAAGCCAGGTTCGGCAAAGGTATCGCTGAAGACTGTTCTGGAGGGGCCTGAAAAGCATTGAGCTGTCCGCGACGCGGACAAGCCAAGATCAATGCGCGCCAAGATCAAAGCGCGCCAGGGTCAATGCGCGCCAGGATCAATGCGCAAAAGCGTTGGCAAGCCTGCTGCCATTGTCGCTGAACAGCCAGGTGATCGAGTTGAAGACTTGGCCGATGCCGCCAATGATGGTCAGCGACAGCACGCAGACAATCAAGGCGTATTCGACGGCAGTGGCGCCGGTCTCATCCGTCAGAAAACGCAGCAGCACTGTTTTCATCGCCTCGATCCCTCTTGCCGGAACCCTACCGCCGATCTGTTAAGAAAGGTTAACGGCAAAGGCTTAACGGGCGGTGAAATCACCGACCTCTGGAAAATCTCTTAACCATATCAACAGTCGCCGCTGCTCCTGCCGTCGGACCGGATGATGCAGACTGAACTTGGCTGAGCCTGCAGCACGCTGCGACGCACCGTATAGATGCTGCGATGACTGACCGAACCCGTGGCCGTCATGTCGACCCCACCGGAAAAATCGTCACGAACCGATTGCGAGCGCGTCCGGCTGTCGAGGAAAGGTGTCGCGATCAGCGCCAGTGCCACCGCGGCCGAGCCGAACAGCAGGGTGATGCGCAGCACCCCCATGCCGGCGTCGGCGACACGAAAGCTGCGGTCGGGCCGGATCGAGTCCCAATCCCTGTCTAGGCTCATGCTGTCGCTCCCCAGCGAATCGGCGGCACGGCCGCGACAACACGGCCATGCATCAATTTTTCATGATGAGATAAATCTTCCATTAACGCTGGCTGATACGGCCCGGTACCGTGGATCCGGACCGGCCACCGGCGGCACGTGGCCTTGCCCTGCTCACAGAAGATCGATGAGGAACGGGATCAGCGGAGCATCGGCCGGAGGCATCGGATAGTCGCGCATCTGCTTGGGCCGCACCCATTTCAGCGCCTGCCCTTCCCTGGGCTGGGCAATGCCGCGGAAACGGCGGCAGATGAACAGCGGCATCAGAAGATGGAAGTCGTCATAGGAATGGCTGGCGAAGGTGAGTGGCGCCAGACATGGGATCTCGGTCTCGATGCCGATCTCCTCCTGCAGTTCGCGGATGAGGCATTGTTCCGGCGTCTCGCCGCGCTCGACCTTGCCGCCGGGGAATTCCCACAGGCCGGCAAGCTGCTTGCCTGGCGGTCGCTGCGCCAAGAGCACGCGGCCGTCGGCATCGACCAGCGCGCAGGCCGCGACCAGCAGCAGGCGCTTGCCCGTGCTTGCTAGATCATTCATGTATTCACCAGCTCATTCATGCCCGACGTCACTCATGACCGGGCGGCCGGCGGTAGTGGTAGCGATAGACTTCCTCGAAGCCGAGCGAATGGTAGAGTGCCAACGCCGGCACGTTGCCGGCCGCGACCTGCAGCCATGCCTCCCGCGCGCCGCGCAGCCGTGCCCATTTCAGCGCCGACAGGATCAGGTTGCGGCCATGGCCCTTGTTGCGCGCCGACCTGTCGGTCGCCACCTCGAACAGCCCGGCAAGATCGCCGTCATGCACGCAGATCAGCGTCGCCAGCGGTTCTGCCCCGTCTTCGAGCGCGAACAGCCCGGCTTCGGGTTGGATGGCGCCGATGATCTCCGACAGGCCGGGCCGCAACGAAACATCCGAGCCGCTGACCTTCAGCGAGGCGCCTATGAAGCGGCTGATGTCCTTGAGCGGTATCTGGTCCATGGCGGTGTCGAGCTGCGCGGCCGCCAGCGGCAGCCGCATGACCAGGGATTCGTCGAACCGGTTCCAGCCCTCCTTGTCGAGATGACTGGCCAGATCAGGCCCAGACAGCGGCGACATGCGGAATGTCAGCGGCCGGCCATAGGCGTCGAAACGGCGGCTGGCGCGGCCGATGCGGTCGGCCATGTGCTGCGTGTCGCCGGGATCGAGCGGATTGACCGAATTCAGGCGCTTGGCCGGATGGCCGGCGGTCAGCCGCACCACCCAGGTACCGTCATAATGGACCGCGGCCGCCGGCCAGGCGCGAAAGCCGGCCGCCTCGTAGCGGCGCACGGTTGCGAGCATGCTTGCCGGATGGCGCGAAACCAAGGCGATCAGCTCCTGTAGTCGCCGTTGATGGCGACATATTCCTTGGTGAGATCGCAGGTCCACACCGTCGCCTTGCCGCGGCCGATGCCGATATCGGCGCGGATGCGGATGTCGTCGCGCTTCATGTAGGCCGAAGTCTTCTCTTCCGAATAGGCCGCATCGCGTTCGCCCTCATGCGCCAGCCGGTTGTCGCCGAACCAGATCGACAGCCTGTCGCGATCGGCTGGTTCGCCGGCCTTGCCGACGGCCATGACGACGCGGCCCCAATTGGCGTCCTCGCCGGCAACCGCCGTCTTGACCAGCGGCGAATTGGCGATTGACAGCGCGATGCGCTTGGCCGAGCGCGCCGATTTCGCGCCGGTGACGGTGACTTCGACCTGCTTGCGGGCGCCCTCGCCGTCACGCACCACTTGCAGCGCCAGCGACTTCAGCACCTTGCCGAGCGCCCGGCGGAACGCGCCGAGACGGGCATCCCTGGAATCGGTGATTTCAGGTGCGCCGCGTTGGGCGGCCTTGCCGGTGGCAAAGATCAGCAGCGTGTCGCTGGTCGAGGTGTCGCTGTCGACGGTGACCGCGTTGAAGGTCTTGGCGGTGCCGCGCGACAAAAGATCCTGCAGCACCGGAGCCGCGATCGGCGCATCGGTGGCGACGAAGGACAGCATCGTCGCCATATCCGGCGCGATCATGCCGGCGCCCTTGGAAATGCCGTTGATGGTGACATCGGTGTCACCGAGCTTGACGGTCTGCGTCGCCACTTTCGGATAGGTGTCCGTGGTCATGATGGCCTTGGCCGCCTCGGTCCACAGATCCGGCTTGCCGTTGCTGACCAGGCCGGCCAGCAGATGGCTGAATTTCGTGGTGTCGAGCGGTTCGCCGATGACACCGGTCGAAGCCAGGAAAACCTCTCCCGCCGTGCAGCCGGCCGCCTTGGCCGCCGCCTCGCCTGTCAGCGCGGTGGACTCGCGGCCCTTCTTGCCGGTGAAGGCATTGGCGTTGCCGGAATTGACGACCAGCACCCGGGCCTTGCCGGGGCCGAGGTTCTGCCGGCAGAAATCGACCGGCGCCGAGGGGCATTTCGACTTTGTGAACACGCCGGCGACCGTGGTGCCTGCGTCGAAGACCATGGCCAGGAGGTCGGTGCGGTTCTTGTACTTTATCCCCGCTTCGGCGGTGGCGATGCGCACCCCTTCGACAACAGGCATCTTGGGGTACTTCTTCGGCGCGAGCGGCGAAATCGTCGTGGACATGGGGACCTCGGGCGGGAAAATCGCAAGGGGAAGGCCGGTTTGCCCGATACGAAGCCCGTGCGCAAGGGCGTTTTCGCCGCGCCTGCCGGGCGTGAAATCACCACGGGTCAAGCTTGCGTTTCAAATCTGTTGGCATCGCCGCGGGCTGTGGCGCTATCATCGCTTCCCATGGGCAGGCTTGCGATCCTCGCGTGGGCGTTTCTGGGACTTTTGCTGCTGGGCGCCGACGCTGAGCCGCAACGGCGCGTCGCGCTCGTCATCGGCAACGGGACCTATGCCGAAGCCGGCACTCTGGCCAATCCGGTGAACGACGCGCTCGATATCGCTGACAAGCTGCGCTCGATCGGCTTCGAGGTCATCTAAGGCAACGATCTCGGCAAGCGCGAGCTCGAACGCAAGATCGGCGAGTTCTCGGATGCCTTGCAGGGCGCGGGCGCCGGGCTTTTTCTACTATGCCGGCCATGGCCTGCAGGTCGACGGCCGCAATTATGTCGTGCCGGTCGACGCCAGGCTCGACATGCCGGTGAAGCTCCAGCTCGAAGCGGTGCCGATCGACGAAGTCCTCGATATCATGGAACAGCAGACCAAGGTCAGCCTGGTGTTTCTCGATGCCTGCCGCAACAATCCGTTTGCCCGCAGCCTGAGCCGCAGCGCCACAACCCGCTCGGCGACCGCGCTGGCAGGGCTGGCGCAATTCGATTCGACGCGCGGCTCCTTCATCGCCTTCTCGACGGCGCCGGGTGCGGTCGCCATGGACGGCACCGGGCGCAATTCGCCCTTCGCCGCCGCCCTGCTGCGGCACATCGCCGAGCCCGGCCAGAGCATCAACGACATGATGATCGCGGTGCGCCGCGATGTGGTCTCGCAAACGCGCGAGGCCCAGCGGCCATGGGAACAGGGTTCGCTGCTCGAACGCTTCGAGTTCGTGCCGGGCGGCGAGCCGGTGCTGTCGCCCAAGGTGGCGGCGGCGCCCGCGCCAGCCCCGCAGGTCGCTGCACTCGAGCGCTCCGTGGGCGACGACAAAGCCTCGATCGAAAAATTCCTGCGCCAGGACTATCTGGCGCCGGACACCATGGCGATGGCCGACACCGTCCAGCGGCTCTACGGTTCGTCCGCCTCCATTTTCGGCACACGCTACGACGCCGCCGCCATCCTCAAGATGAAGGCCGACTGGTTTGCGCAATGGGCTTCGTGGTCGCTTGGCCTGGAACCCGGCAGCCTGGAGATCACGCCGCATGGGGAGGACCGCGCCGATGCCGCTTTCGCCATGCGCTACGACTATGTGCCGAAGGACATGTCGGCGGCACGGCTGACCGGCAAGGCGCGCGTCACGCTCGGGCTGGTCAAGGCCGAGGACGGGTGGCGCATCGAGTCGGAAACCTCGCAAGCGATGCAATGACCGGCGGGACGACCGCGCTGTCGCCCTGCGGCTTCGTCTGATTCGTCGAAAAACGGCCCGTTTCGTTTCATCGCGTGCTCACCTATGATCGCCGGCGAAACTGTTGGCGAGGACGACGGGAATGGCCGAGGACGCGGATCCGGCACGCAAATCGATTGGCGCCAGGCGCAATCCCGACAGCGCCGAAGCCATTCTGGAAGCCGCCGAAGCCGTGCTGGTCGAGGCCGGCTACGCAGGCTTCTCGATCGAAGCAGTGGCGCGCCGCGCCCGCGCCGGCAAGCCGACCATCTACCGCTGGTGGCCGAGCAAGGCGGCATTGCTGCTCGAAGTCTACCAGCGCCAGAAACGCGTCGACGTGCCCGATACCGGAAAACTGGAGGAGGATCTCGTCGGCTTCCTGGAGAACCTCTTCGCGCATTGGCGCGAGACATCGTCGGGCAGCGTGTTCAGGTCGCTGATCGCCGAGGCGCAGACGGACGAAACCGCGGCGACAGCCCTTGCCGGCTATGCCGGCGGACGCCTCACCCATACCGGGCAGATCATCGAGCGCGCCAAGGCCAGGGGCGAGATCGCCAACGATATCGATCCGGCCGTGGTCGCCGATCTCGTCGCTTCCTATGCCTGGCGGCATCTCCTGACCAACCGGCTCGATGAGCCCGAGGCGACGATACGCAAGGTGGTCCACTATCTCCTGCAAGGCATAGCGGCATCAGGCAGATAGTGGCGGCCAACAAAAAAAGGGCGCGGCAACCCTTGGCTGCCGCGCCCTTTTTGAAAAACGTCGTTCAGGCTTACTTGCCGGCTTCCATCGTATCGACGGCCTGCTTCAGCTTGGCATCGGGGATCTCGACCTTGGCTCCGGCGCGCAGTGACTTGACCAGGGCAAAATACTTGTCCCGGATGACCGCCTGCTTGGCCTGGTCCTTGACGTCGTCGAAGGCCGGCGGCTGCTTGGTGCGCTTGTCCTCGAGCTTGATGACATGCCAGCCGAACTGCGACTGCACCGGCTGTTCGGTGTATTTGCCGACCTCGAGCGCGAAGGCAGCCTTGTCGAATTCCGGCACCATCTGGCCAGGTCCGAACCAGCCGAGGTCGCCGCCGCTGGTCTTGCCCGAGGGATCGCTGGTGTGCTCGTTGGCGAGCTTCTGGAAGTCGCCGCCGCCATCGAGCTGCTTGATGATCGCCTCTGCCTCTTCCTTCGTCTTCACGAGGATGTGACGGGCATGCACCTCGTTGACCGGTGGCGTGCTGGCGATCTCCTGGTCGTAGCGGGCGCGGACTTCGGCATCGGTGACCTTGGCAACGACGCCCTTCTCGACCATCTCGCCATGCAGTGCGCGCTGCTGCAGGAAGGCCATGCGTCGCTGGAAGTCGGGATCCTTGTCGAGACCGTCGGTAACGGCCTTGGCTGCCATGACGCGGATCTCGATGGCCGCCGAAAGTGCCGCGGCGCGGCGCTGTTCGGGCGACAGCTGCGCGAACTGCTGCGACAGCTCGCCTTCGGCAAGCGTGAGGTCGGCTTCGGTCAAGGGCTGGCCGTTGACGGTGGCGACCACGGCATTCGGGTCGACTGGCGCCGCCGCGGGTGCTGGAGCCGCCGCATCGGCCGGCGCGGGAGCAGGAGCGGTCTCCTGCGCCATCAGCGGCGACAGGCTAAGAGCCGACAGCCCGAAAGCCAGACCAAGGCTGGCAAGCGACGCACGGCGGAACAACAAGGACATAAGGATGACTCCGGTGGAGGATTGTAAGGAGGGACGGCTTCCAGATCAGCCAGATTGTGGCGGAATTTGGCGCGACCGGCAGGGCCAGCGCGGCGTTGACATCAGTTGAGCCCCCTCTTATCTGTCCAACGACTTGGCGTCCAGAACCGTTTTCCGGGCGCTTTTTGTGTTTGCCCGCATTCAAGCGGTGCGTTCACGCGGATTTGATGGGGCCGGCCGGCGCCTGTCTCAAGATTGAGAATTCTATCGAAAGGACCATTGGATGGTCAGTCTCGGCGGTCTCGCCCGTAAGGTTTTCGGTTCCTCCAACGACCGTCGGGTCAAATCGACCCGGCCCCGCGTCGAGGCGATCAACGCCATGGAAAACGAGATGCGGGCTCTTTCCGACGCCGAGCTTGCCGGCCGCACGGCAAAGTTCCGCCAGGATATCGCCAATGGCGCCAGCCTTGACGACCTTCTGGTCCCGGCCTTCGCCACCGCCCGCGAGGCGGCGCGCCGCGTGCTCGGCATGCGCCCCTTCGACGTCCAGCTGATCGGCGGCATGGTGCTGCACAATGGCGGCATCGCCGAAATGCGCACCGGCGAAGGCAAGACGCTGGTCGCGACGCTGCCGGTCTACCTCAACGCACTCGCTGGCAATGGCGTCCATGTCGTCACCGTCAACGACTATCTCGCCACCCGCGACTCCGAATGGATGGGCCGGGTCTACAAATTCCTCGGCCTCTCGGTCGGCGTCATCGTCCACGGCCTGTCGGACGAAGAGCGCCGCGTCGCCTACGCGTCCGACGTCACCTACGCCACCAACAACGAACTCGGCTTCGACTATCTGCGCGACAACATGAAATACGAGCGCGCCCAGATGGTGCAGCGCGGTCACAATTACGCGATCGTCGACGAAGTCGATTCGATCCTGGTCGACGAGGCGCGCACGCCGCTGATCATTTCCGGTCCGCTCGAGGACCGTTCGGAAATGTACAACACCATCGACACCTTCATCATCCAGCTGCAGCCGCAGGATTATGAGATCGACGAGAAGCAGAAGACCTCGATCTTCACCGAGGAAGGCACCGAGAAGCTGGAAAACCTGCTGCGCGATGCCGATCTTTTGAAGGGCGAGTCGCTCTACGACGTCGAGAACGTCGCCATCGTCCACCACGTCAACAACGCGCTGAAGGCGCACCGCCTGTTCCAGCGCGACAAGGACTACATCGTGCGCAACGGCGAGATCGTCATCATCGACGAGTTCACCGGCCGCATGATGCCGGGCCGCCGTTATTCGGAAGGCCTGCACCAGGCGCTGGAAGCCAAGGAGCATGTGGCGATCCAGCCGGAGAACCAGACGCTGGCCTCAGTCACCTTCCAGAACTACTTCCGCCTCTACAAGAAGCTTTCCGGCATGACCGGCACGGCGCTGACCGAGGCCGAGGAATTCGGCAACATCTACGGCCTCGAGGTCACCGAAATCCCGACCAACCTGCCGGTCATCCGCATAGACGAGGACGACGAGGTCTACCGGACGGTCGAGGAGAAGTACAAGGCGATCGTCAAGGAGATCCGCGAGGCCAGCGCCAAGGGCCAGCCGACGCTAGTCGGCACGACCTCGATCGAGAAGTCCGAGCAGCTGGCCGAGCGCCTGCGCAAGGAAGGCTTCAAGGACTTCGAGGTGCTGAACGCCCGCCACCACGAGCGCGAGGCGGCCATCGTCGCCCAGGCCGGCAAACCCGGCGCCATCACCATCGCCACCAACATGGCCGGCCGCGGCACCGACATCAAGCTCGGCGGCAATGCCGAGATGCGCATCGCCGAGGAACTGGGCGACATGCCTGAAGGCCCCGAGCGCGAGGCGCGGGAAAAAGAGATCAACGCCGATGTCGAGCGGCTGAAGGAGAAGGCGCTGGCCGCCGGCGGCCTCTACGTGCTGGCCACCGAACGCCATGAATCGCGCCGCATCGACAACCAGCTTCGTGGCCGCTCAGGCCGCCAGGGCGACCCCGGCCGTTCGAAATTCTTCCTGTCGCTGCAGGACGACCTGATGCGCATCTTCGGCTCCGAGCGCATGGACGGCATGCTGCAGAAGCTCGGCCTCAAGGAAGACGAGGCGATCATCCATCCCTGGATCAACAAGGCGCTGGAAAAGGCGCAGAAGAAGGTCGAGGCGCGCAACTTCGACATCCGCAAGAACCTGTTGAAATATGACGACGTCTCCAACGACCAGCGCAAGGTCGTGTTCGAGCAGCGCATCGAACTGATGGACGGCGAAGGCCTGTCGGAGACCATCGGCGAGATGCGCGAGGGCGTCATCGAAGAGATCGTCGCCAAGGCCATCCCCGAAAACGCCTATGCCGAGCAATGGGACGTGGCCGGCCTGAAGGCCGAAGTCGCCGAATTCCTCAATCTCGACCTGCCGATCGAGGACTGGGCCAAGGAAGAGGGCATCGCCGAGGACGACATCCGCGAGCGCATCACGCAGGCCGCCGAGGCCGCCGCCAAGGAACGCGCCGAGCGCTTCGGCCCCGAGGTGATGACCTATGTCGAGCGTTCGGTCGTGCTGCAGACGCTCGACCATCTGTGGCGCGAGCACATCGTCAACCTCGACCATCTGCGCTCCGTCGTCGGCTTCCGTGGCTACGCCCAGCGCGATCCGCTGCAGGAATACAAGAGCGAGGCCTTCGAGCTGTTCCAGGCGATGCTGGGCAATCTGCGCCAGGCCGTCACCGCGCAGCTGATGCGCGTCGAACTGGTCCGCCAGGCCGCCGAAGCGCCGCCTCCGGAAGCCCCCGACATGTTCGGCAGCCATATCGACGGCACCACCGGCGAGAATGATTTCGGCGACGGCGAGACCGCCCTCCTGGTGCGTCAGGAAAGCAACGCCATCGTCGCCCCCGAGGATCGTGACCCGAACAACCAGGCCACCTGGGGCAAGGTCGGCCGCAACGAAGCCTGCCCCTGCGGCTCGGGGAAGAAGTACAAGCATTGTCATGGAGCGTTTGCGTAAGGGCCGCGCTTTCCTTCTCCCCGTTGGACGGGGAGAAGGTGCCCGAAGGGCGGATGAGGGGCGACGCTGATCTCTGCGATTGTCACACGCAGTCCCCGCGAAACCATTTCGTCCGTGGATAGTTTCCCTCGCCCTGCCCACATCACTCCGATTCCGCGAAAGCCAGCGCTGCCCCTTGTATCTGCACAGAGTTGATTTTGTGCGATGGAAGCGACTGAGCCTCGGGCTGGATGGCCGTCCGGCCCGAGGCTTGGCGAAGTCGCCCGTTACCCCTGCGGCTACAACCGTGGATGAGCCTGGGATCTTCGCCTTAGTCACGCACGACCGAATAGTCGCTTGGCTCCAATCGCACGCACAAGGCAGGTTACCGTGAACAAGACCCTCTGTGGAATAGATATTTCGAAAGACTGGCTCGATGCCCGTATCGAGCCGATGGGAGCGGCAAACCGCTTCGCCAACGATGCGGCAGGTATCGCCGATCTGGCCGCGTTTTGTCGGGGCCATGGCGTCGATCTCGTCGTCATGGAAGCCAGTGGCGGCTACGAGCGCCTGGCCTTCCTGCTGTTGTGGGAGATGGGCCA
The DNA here is from genome assembly GCF_020165735.1 of Mesorhizobium sp. B283B1A. Taxonomy (NCBI): domain Bacteria; kingdom Pseudomonadati; phylum Pseudomonadota; class Alphaproteobacteria; order Hyphomicrobiales; family Phyllobacteriaceae; genus Mesorhizobium; species Mesorhizobium sp. B283B1A. Next base: position 135,223 of record NZ_JAIUIQ010000009.1, on the reverse strand, counting down.
GCCCTGCGGCATGGCCAATGCGAGGAGCGTTCGCTACTTCGCCGAGGCGATGGGGTATCTGGAGAAGACCGACCGGATCGATGCCGCCGTCATCGCCCGTTACGGGCAGGTCAAGCGGTTGCAGCCGACGCCGCCGCCGAGCGTGGCCCAGCAACGGCTCAAGGCGCTGGTCGCCCGGCTCTCCCAGGTCACCGGCGACCTCACCATCCAGAAGCAGCGCCGCAGCGCGGCTCGCGATGCCGAGACCATCATAAGCCTCGACGAGGTCATTGCTCTGCTCAAGCGCCAGAGCCGCCGGCTCGAGGGCGAGATCGCCTCGCTGATCGACGACGATCCCTTGTAGGCATGCCTCGACCAGGCTTTCCGCTCCCTCAAGGGCGTCGCCTCGCGCACCGTGGCCCGCCTGATGGCGGAACTGCCCGAGATCGGCATCCTCTCCAACAAGGCCATCGCCAAGCTCGCGGGCCTGGCGCCGATCGCCAACGACAGCGGCAAGCGCAGTGGCCGCCGGTCGGTGCGCGGCGGCCGCGAAGGCCCCCGCTCCATCCTCTTCCTCGTTGCTCGCACTGTCGCCAGATACGATCCTCATCTCGGCGCGTTCCATCAGAGGTTGCAGGATGCGGGAAAGGAGAAAATGGTCATCCGCATCGCGCTCGCCCGCAAGCTGCTTGTCATCCTCAACGCAAAAGCACGCGACGCGCGCATCGATTTCGCAAATGCAACTTGACACCCCAGATAGTCGCTCATCCGCCTGCCGGCACCTTCTCCCCGTGAACGGGGCGAAGGAACTCACCCAACCGTTTCTTAATGTGTCTCCGCTACACCCAACCCTGAAAAAGAGGCGGAAAACGGAGAAAAATCGGGGTGCGCTTTTCCGCGGCCACGACTGCCGGGCGATTCTTGCCGCAGCGCTTGGCGCTGCGCATGGGACCGTTGCTCGACCGCATCGACGCCGTGCTGTTCACCGCCGACGAGCGCGGCGAAGCCGGCCGCATGTCGGTCATCGCCTTCTCCATCCGCATCGTCAGCGCCGTCATCGCCTTCGTCAGCCAGGTGCTGATGGCGCGCTGGATGGGCTCGTTCGAATACGGCATCTTCGTCCTCGTCTGGGTGACGATGGTCATCGTCGGCAACCTCGCCTGCCTCGGCTTCCACACCTCGGTCATCCGCTTCATCCCCGAATACCGCGAGCGCGGCCTGATGGATGAACTGCGCGGCATCGTCGTCGCTAGCCGCCTGTTCGTGCTGATCGCCTCGACGATCATCGCCGGGCTCGGCGCGCTTGGCGTCTGGCTGGCCGCGCCATGGATCGAGAACTACTACGTGATACCGTTCGTCCTGGGCGTCATCTGCCTGCCGATGATCGCGCTGTCGGACCTGCTGCAAGGGCTGGCGCGGGCCAATTCATGGGCGCTGTTCGCCCTGTCGCCGACCTACCTGATACGCCCCGTGCTGATCCTGCTGTTCATGGCGCTGATGCTTTTCGCCGGCTACGCGCCCGACGCCAAGACAGCGATATTCGCCTCCATCGCCGCCACCTATGTCACCACGCTCGCGCAACTCATCGGCGTCACCCAGCGCATGGAGCGGAAGATCCCCGCTGGACCGATGAAGGTGCATTTCGCGCAATGGTTCGTCGTCTCGCTGCCGATCTTCCTGGTCGAAAGCTTCTTCTTCCTGCTCACCAACGCCGATGTGCTGATGGTCGGCGCCTATATGGATCCCAACGACGTCGCCGTCTATTTCGCCACGGTCAAGACGCTGGCGCTGGTGCATTTCGTCTATTTCGCGGTCAAGGCCGGCGTCGCCCAGCGCTACGCGCAGTTCACCCATGGCGAGCCGGAAAAGCTTGCAGCCTTCGCCCGCGAGACGGTGTCGTGGACCTTCTGGCCGTCGCTTTTGATGGCGCTGCTGGTGCTGGCGCTGGGCGAACCGATGCTGGTGCTGTTCGGCCCCGAATTCACATCGGGCTATCCGCTCTTGTTCCTGCTCGTCTTCGGCGTGGTGGCGCGCGCCGCCGTCGGGCCTTGCGAGAGCTTGCTCACCATGAGCGGCAACCAGAACATCTGTGCCGCCGTCTATGCCATGACATTGGCCTTCAACATCGGCCTCAACGTCGTGCTCATCCCGCTCTTCGGCCTGTGGGGCGCGGCGATGGCGACCGCCTTCGCCATGATCTTCGAGGCCGGCGCGCTGTCTTTCACGGTCTGGCGCAAGCTCGGGATCGTCATGGCGATCTTCGTGCCAGTCAAAGGAGCCGCGTGATGGCCGCAGTCCCCCTGCTCGAGGAAACCAGCGGCGGTACGGCCGGCGCCATGGTATCCGGCCTTGCCGGGCTGGCGCGCGACGCCGACCCTGCCTATATCGAAATCCTCGCCAACAACCGGCCCGAGCGCAAGCTCGCCATCTATCCGGCATCGGCCGGCTTCGACCTGGTCGAGGAACTGGATTATCTCTGCGCCCGCACGATCGAGCCGAACGTCTTCTTCAACCCGCGCTTCCTGGCCCCGGCCATGCCCCGGCTGGAGGATCGCGAGGTACGGCTGGCGGTGATCCGCGACGGTGACGAATACCGCAACCGGCTGCGCCTCCTGGTGCCGTTCTCGGTGGAACGCCCGGTGGTGCCGCTTGGCGTGCCTGTGATGCGCACATGGTCGAGCCCGTTCGGCCCGCTCGGCACGCCGCTGATCGACCGCGACGATCCGGTCGGCGTCGTCGAGGATTTCTTCGCGATGCTGTCGCGCCCGCACCTGAAACTGCCGAAGGTCTTCGTCCTGCCCGACATCAGGCTCGACGGTCCGGTGGCGAGCCTGCTCGGCACTGTGGCCGAGACGCGTGGCCTGACGCTGGTCACCACCGGCCAGACCCAGCGCCCCGCCCTCGAGAGCGAACTCGACGGCGACGACTATTTGAAGGCCTCGCTGCGCGCGCACCACTACCGCGAGTTCCGCCGCCTGAAGCGGCGCCTCGGTGACCTCGGCAAGCTGGAGCATGGGGTGGCGCGCGGTCCCGAAGAGATCCGCCACGCCATCGAAAGCTTCCTGACGCTGGAAGCGTCCGGCTGGAAGGGCCGCGAGCGCACCGCCATGGCGATCGACCGCTTCCGCGCCGCCTTCGCCCGGGAGGCCGTGCATCGGCTCGCCGAACAGGACATGTGCCGCATCCATTCGCTGACGCTCGACGGCCGCACCATCGCCTGCCTGATCGTGTTCGTCGAAGCCGGCGTCGCCTACACCTGGAAGACGGCCTATGACGAGACGTTGGCCGCCTATTCGCCGGGCACGCTGTTGATGATCGAAGTGACGAAGCAGCACCTCGACGATCCCAACATCATGATGACCGATTCCTGCGCGGTGCCCGACCATCCGGTGATGAGCCGGCTGTGGACCGAGCGCAAGCCGATCGGCACGCTTGTGATCGGACTGACGCCCGACGCCGACCGCCTGGCCCGCCAGGCCGCCTCACAGCTGCATCTTTACCGCGAGACCCGCAACATGGCCCGCCTGCTGCGCAACCGCATGAAGAGCCTGCTGCGGCGTCGATGATCCCCCCTTCGCCAAGGCTTTTCCTCCTTCGCCAAGGCTACGGAGGACACGCCGTTTACAAAGCTTGGAATGGCTTGCCACCCGAAGCTCGAAGAGCGAAGGGTGGTGCCCCTAGCCGGGATCGAACCAGCACTCCTTGCGGAACTCGATTTTGAGTCGAGCGCGTCTACCAATTCCGCCATAGGGGCTCAGGCCGGACGGCCTGGATGGGCGCGGACTATACGGTCGGAGGCCTGTTCGTCAACTGGCCAAATCTCGGGATCGCCCGGATGCGACCAAACTGCGCCTTTCGATTTCGTGGCGGTGCTGCCATTGTGCAGCGCGGAAAATCTTTCTAGACAGGCGGCGTGTCAAAGCGATGTCCATCTGAACACGGGTGGATGCCCTGCGCTTTGGGTCCTTGTTCTGTCCCGAAACCGATACATAGCTTGCGGGCGACATGCATTAGGAGTGCCTATGCTTCGTGGACTGTACGACTGGACCTTGTCCCTGGCTTCCCGCAAATCCGCCGAATGGTGGCTGGCCTTCATCGCCTTCGTCGAAAGTTCTGTATTCTTCATCCCGGCGGACGTACTGTTCCTGCCCATGGCGTTGGCGCGGCCAGAACGCGCCTATCGCTACGCGCTGACCGCCACTGCCGCGTCCGTGCTGGGCGGTATTGCCGGCTGGCTGATCGGCTACTATGCCTACGACACGATAGCACGGCCGATCCTGGAGCACTTCGGCGGCATTGCCACGTTCGAGAAGTGGCAGTCGTCCGGCACCGGGCTGATGCTGGTGCTGCTCGTCACGTCCGGCGTTGCGCACCTGCCGCCGATCAAGGTGGTCACTATTCTCGCCGGGGCGCTTCACATCAATCTTGTGGTCTTCATCGTCTCGGCGATCTTGGCGCGAGGCGCTCGTTTCCTGCTGCTTGCCTGGCTGCTGCGCCGCTATGGCGAGCCGATCAGGGAGTTCATCGAGAAGCGCCTGGGATTGATCGTCGGCGCCGGCGCGGCTGCCCTGATTTTGCTCTATATATTGGTCAAATACGCGTTCTGATCCATGTCGCCCAAAACTGTGTAGCGGCTTTGGGACAATGACACGGACAAGGAAATAGCCGGACGAATTCAGCGGACGAAAGACCCAATGACAGCCATCATGAATGCCGATACCGGACGCCAGCGGACGCGAACCGCCCTGTTTCTCGCCGTCGCCATGGCCGCCACCGTCGGCTCGGCGCTCGCCTTCCAGTACATCGGCGGCTACATCCCCTGCCATCTCTGCCTGGAGCAGCGCACCCCCTACTATATCGGCGTGCCGTTGATGGTGTTGGCGGTGATTGCATCGATGCTGCGCGCACCCGCATGGCTGACGCGCGGCCTGCTGGGCATCGGCGGCCTGCTGATGCTCTACGGCCTCTATCTCGGCGTCTACCACTCCGGCGTCGAATGGCAGTGGTGGGCGGGCCCGACCGATTGCACGGCGGGCGCCGGGCCGGTCGACACCGGTGGCAAGGGCGTGCTCGACGCGCTCGACAAATTCGTGCCGCCCTCCTGCGACAAGGCCGCGCTGCGCATCCTGGGCCTGTCGCTGGCCGGCTGGAACGCCATCGCCAGCCTTGTCCTCGCAGCCGTCGCCTTCCGCGGCGCACTTTCCCGCGACTGAGCCTATTCGCGTGAGTGGCGCGACGCAGAGTTAGAGCGAAGATTCAGCAGGCTGAATTGCATGGCTCGGCTTTCGACGTCCGAGCAGGTCGACCCCCACTCCGTCGCTGCTTCGCAGCGCCACCTCTCCCCCGATCGACGGGGTAGAGGAAGGGCGCGAGCTTTTGTGCCGGGAGGCTCCCTTCCTCTCCCTCCGGAGGGGGGGAGAGGTGGCGCTGCGAAGCGACGGAGTGGGGAAGCCGGTCCTTAAACGCGAAGGCGCTGATAAGCGAGACGGCCAGCCTCCCGAATTCTCGAACGATCTCAGGGTTCCAGTTCGACGTCCCAGTAGAGATAATCCATCCAGCTTTCATGCAGATGGTTGGGCGGGAACAGGCGGCCGTTGTTGTGCAGATCGTGCACCGTCGGCTGGTAGGGCTTCTGCAGCGGCCACATCTTGGCATGCGCCGGCATCATGCCGCCTTTCCTCAAATTGCAGGGCGAACAGGCGGCGACCACATTCTCCCATGTCGTCGCCCCGCCGCGATGGCGCGGGATGACGTGGTCGAAGGTCAGGTCGTCGGGCGTGCCGCAATATTGGCATTGGAAGCGGTCGCGCAGGAAGACGTTGAAGCGCGTGAACGCCGGATGCCTGGACGGCTTCACATAGGCCTTCAGGCTGACCACGCTCGGCAGCTTCATCGAGAAGGTCGGCGACGACACCGCGTGCTCATATTCGGCGACGATGTTCACCCGGTCGAGGAACACCGCCTTGATGGCGTCCTGCCAGGACCAGAGCGACAACGGGTAATAGCTGAGCGGACGGTAATCCGCATTCAGCACCAGTGCTGGAAGCCTATCCGGAGATACGGCAACCGTCACGTGTTTACCTCCTTGGTTCTAGACCCGAACGGCGGGGATACTGTAAGCCTGACATGACAGGGATGTGAAGCGGATTGTCGCGTCGCCGAAGCGTCAAAAACGCATGATTTTTATGCTTTTTTGCAGATTCAGGCCGGCGGCGCGGCGTCCCGCCCCCTGGTTTCGCGATAATAGGACCAGAAAAGCCGCGATGCGACACCTCGCCACGGGCTCCATGATTCGGCCAATGCGATCAGTGCTTTCTCGGGTGGACGCGGGTCGATGCCGAGCGCATGACCGACCGCCGTTTGCAGCGCGACGTCACGCGCGGGGAAGATATCGGGGTGGCCCGCGGCAAACAACAGATAGACTTCCGCCGTCCAGGGACCAATGCCGGGCACCGCCGTCATCGCCGTGATGGCCTCGACAGCGTCGAGCGAACAGAGGTGATGGAGGTCGAGGCCATCGGCCACGGCCTGGGCAACCGCGATCAGGCCGCGCTGCTTAGGCCGTGACAGGCCGGCCTCGCGAAACATGTCCTCGCCGGCGGCCAAGATCGCCTGTGGCGTCAGCGGGTCGACAAGCCTGGTCAGCCGGCCGAAGATCGCGTCTGCACTGGCGCGCGACACCTGCTGCGAGACGATGATCGAGGCCAGGCTCCTGAATCCAGGCTTGGAAAGCCTGAGCGGCACCTCGCCCGCCATGCCGCGCACCTTGTACAGGCGCGGGTCGATCGCGCAAAGCGCATCGAGCCCGCGGGCGATGTCGTCGAGTGTGGCGATGCGTTGCATGGTATCCTTGTCCGCGAATGTGCCGCAAGGTAGCAACTGCCAAAACCGCCGCACAACCCGATTGCCGCTTGAGACATGACGCTCCTGACATTCCGCTTCGCGCCCAGCCCCAATGGCGAACTGCACCTTGGTCATGCGTATTCGGCGCTGCTCAACCAGAAGCTGGCAAAGGCGAATGACGGTCGCCTGCTGCTGCGCATAGAGGATATCGACACGACACGCTGCACGCCGCAATTCGAGGCGGGCGTGCTGGCCGATCTAAAATGGCTGGGTCTTGGCTGGGAGGAGCCGGTGCGCCGCCAGTCCGGGCATTTTGCCGAGTACGGGACGGTGCTCGATCGGCTGATAAGCGAGGAACTCGTCTATCCGGCTTTCATGAGCCGTGGCGAGATCCGCGCCTTCATCACCGACAGCGAAAAGCGCGGGCGCGACTGGCCGCGCGACCCTGACGGCGTGCCGCTCTACCCCCCGGCCGACAAGGCGCTGCCGGCCAGGGAACGCAAGCGGCGGATCGCCGAAAATGCGCCCTTCGCCTGGCGGCTGGATGTCGACGCGGCCATGGCGCGTGTCGGCAGGGATCTCGCATGGACCGAATTCACCGACGAGACGCTGTCGGCGACGCGCGCGGTCGCCGCCCGCCCGCGGGACTGGGGCGATGTGATCGTGGCGCGCCGCGACATTCCGACGAGCTACCATCTTGCCGTCGTCATGGACGATGCCCTGCAAGGCGTCAGCCATGTCGTGCGCGGCCAGGACCTGTTTTCCGCGACAGGCGTGCAGCGCCTGCTCCAGGAGCTTCTTGGGCTACCGCAGCCCACCTATTTCCACCACCGGCTCATCCTCGGGCCGGATGGGCGAAAACTGTCGAAGAGCCTCGGCGACACTGGCCTTGCCAAGCTGCGCGATGCCGGCGCATCACCTGATGATATCAGGCGAATGGTGGGGCTTTGACCTCTGGCTGGTCCGAAAAATCGCACCACCGGTTGAATTCCCGTGATGCATGGATCAATCGTTTCGTTTTGCGCGCCGGCTTGAACGGGACTAGAGCAGCGCCACGGTCAATTCTCACCAGCGTGGCGGTCTCCGGAAAAATGCACAGCATCAAGCGGTTCATCCCTGCCACCTTCGTCGTTTTGTGGGCGACCGGCTTCATCGGCGCCCGCTACGCCATGCCATGGGCGGAACCGTTCACCTTCCTTGCCGCACGGTTCGTGATAGCCGCGATCCTGCTGGCCGTCCTGACGCTCGTACTGGGCTCGAAACGAGCCACCGGCAAGCAGGCATTGCACGCCACCGGCGCCGGCGTGCTGATGCATGGCGTCTATCTCGGCGCCGTCTTCTGGGCCATCCACAGGGGCATGCCGGCCGGCTTTTCAGCCTTGATCGTCGGCCTGCAGCCGCTGATCACGGCCGTGCTTGCCGGCAAGTTCCTCGGCGAGGCCATCCTGCCGCGCCACTGGCTTGGCCTTGGCATCGGCCTGATCGGCATCGTCATCGTGCTGTGGCCCAAGCTCGGCGCGCTCGGCGGCGGGGTGACGGCGGCGACATTGATCGCCTCGCTGGTCTCGGTGCTCGGCATGAGCGCCGGCACCATCTGGCAGAAGCGCTTCGCTTCCGGCGGCGACCTCGTCGCGGCGACCATGTGGCAATATGTCGGCGGCGCCTGCCTGATGACCCTGGCCGCGCTCGCTTTCGAAACCCACACCGTCATCATCAACGGCGAACTGATCTTCGCCATGGCCTGGCTGGTGCTGGTGCTGTCGCTCGGCGCCATTTTCCTGCTGATGGTGATGATCCGCGACGGAGAGATGTCGAAAGTCGCCTCGCTGTTCTACCTGGTGCCGGCGGTGACGGCGATCATCGCCTGGGCACTCTTCGACGAGCAGCTCAACACCCTGCAGATCGTCGGCATGGCGATCACGACCTTCGGCGTCGGCCTGGCAACGGCTCGGCAGGCGAAGGGAAGAACTGTGGAATTCAGGAATTGAGGAAGAAGCATACAGCGCCAGATATGGCCCGCTTTTTCTTCAATTCTCCAATTCTTAAATTCCTCAGTTCCTCAGCCGTCATCCCACCCGCGCACGTGCCTCCAGATAGCGGCTGATCGCGGCATTGAGCTCGCCGCCGAGGATGAAGATCGCCGAGACGATGTAGAGGAAAACCACCGCGATCATGATCGAGGCGAGACCAGCATAGGTCGTCACATAGGACGAGAAATGATCCAGATAGGTGGCAAAGATCGTCGAGCCGATCAGCCATGCCGCAAGTGTGAAGACGATGCCGGGCACCAGCGAGACGAAACGGCGCTGGCCGGCCGGCAGCCAGTAGTGGACGGCAAACAAGCCGCCGATGATGACGGCTGAGGCGATGACGTAGCGCCACAGCGTGATCGTGCCGGTATAGGGCTTGATCCACTCGAAATGGGCTTCCGCCAGCCGCGCCAGCAGCGGTGCGAACACCAGGAGCACGCTGATCGCTAGGAATCCGGCGGTGGCGATCAGCACGAAGAAGATGCTCTGCACCCGGCGATAGATGATGCCGCGCGTCTCCGTGACGCGGTAAGCCCGGTTGAGCGACGTGCGCAGCGCCTCGATGCCGTTCGAGGCGAAATAGGCCGCCAGCAGCACGCCGTAGGTCAACAGGTCGGTGCGCCTGACGGTCAGCACGTTCAGCACCTCATGCGCGATCGGCTTGGCGATCTGATCCGGCCAGGTGTCGAAGACCAGATGCACGGCCGTGTCGGCAAAGGCCTGGGCGCCGAGGAAGCTGCCCAGCGTGGTGGCGAAGATCAGGAACGGAAACAGCGCCATCAGCGAGGTGATCGCCAGATGGCTGGCCATCGCCCAGCCGTCATCGGTGTTGAAATGGCCGATCGCGTCGTAGAGCACGCGGCGCAGGGCGACAATATTCCGCAGCAAGAACGCGCGCTCCCTTCGATTGTCTCGACGCCGCGAATATGGGAAGTGAATGCGGCAAATGGCAACCCTTCGTCAAACCACGAATTCGCCCGCAACAGAGTTGCGCACCATCATCGTCACCGGTGCGTCCTCCGGCATAGGCGCTTATTGCGCACGCGCATTGAAGACCGAGGGCTGGCGGGTGTTCGCGACGGCACGAAAACCCGAAGACATCGCCGCTCTCGAAACCGACGGCATCGAGGCCTTCCATCTCGACTACAGCGAACCGGACTCGATCGCCGCCCTGGTGACTTCAGTGCTCGAACGCTCCGGCGGAAGGCTGGACGCGCTGTTCAACAACGGCGCCTACGCGCAGGCCGGCGCCGTCGAGGATCTGTCGGTGGCGGCCCTCAAGCAGCAGTTCGAGGTCAATTTCTTCGGCTGGCATGATCTGACCCGCCGTCTGGTACCGGTGATGCGCCGCCAGGGCCACGGCCGCATCGTCCATTGCTCGTCGATCCTTGGCCTGGTGCCGGTGCGCTTTCGCGGCGCCTATTCGGCATCGAAGCATGCGCTCGAGGCCCTGATGCTCTGCCAGCGCCAGGAACTGGAAGGCAGCGGCGTCCATGTTTCGCTGATCGAGCCGGGGCCGGTGAAATCGAAGATCGCCAGCAACGGCCTGCCCTGGTTCCTGAAAAACATCGACCTCGAGAATTCCGTGCATCGCGTGGACTACGCGGCACAGTTGGAGCGGCTGCGCGCCGGCGGCAGCCAGTCGGCGCTGAAACCCGGGCCGGAAGTGGTCTACAAGGTTCTACGCCATGCACTTCTGTCGCGGCGCCCGCGCCCGCACTATGTGGTAACAGTGCCGGCCAGGATCGGCGCGGCGCTCAAGCGCTTGCTGCCGGCATCGATGCTCTACCGCCTGATGGCCAAACGCGCCTAACCCGAAACAACTGGAACGCAATATGGCAACCGTCTTCAACATCCTCGCCATTCTGGTCATGGTCGCCGTGGCAATCGTGCTGGTTCGCGGCCTCATCAACATGATGCGCGGCGGTTCCGGCGTCACGTCGAACAAGCTGATGCAGGCGCGCGTCATGCTGCAGGCCGTGGCGCTGTTGCTGATCCTGCTGGCGGTGTATTTCACCCGCAAATGACGTCGTTCGGGAGGCGATGTGGTCAAGCTCAACAAGATCTACACCCGCACCGGCGATGACGGCACAACGGGCCTCGGCACCGGCGAAAGGCGGCTGAAATCCGATCTGCGGGTGGATGCCTACGGCACGGTCGACGAAGCCAATGCCTGCATTGGCATGGCGCGCGTGCACACGGCGCGGACCCACCCGGCGATCGATGCCATGCTTTCGCGCATCCAGAATGACTTCTTCGACCTCGGCGCCGACCTTGCGGTGCCCGACGACGGCAAGCCGCTCGGCTATGAGCCCTTGCGGATCACCGCCGCACAGACCGACCGTGTCGAGAAGGATATCGACCTCCTCAACAAGGACCTACAGCCGCTCAAATCCTTCGTGCTGAACGGCGGCACGCCGGCGGCGGCGGCCCTGCATCTCGCCCGCACGGTGGCGCGGCGGGCCGAGCGGCTGATGGTGGCGCTCGCCCAGGATCCGGCGGAACACGTCAATGGCGACGGGCTGAAATACATCAATCGCGTCTCGGATTTCCTGTTTGTCGCCGCCCGCGCGGTCAATGACAACGGAAATGCCGACGTGCTATGGGTTCCCGGCAAGAACCGCTGAACGGATCGAAAAGCGGAAGGGAACCAGACACGCATGTTCATCCCGCTTTACGACACCAACAGGCTTCGCCATATCCGGCTGCAATATGTGACGATCGGCCTGATCGTGGCCAACGCGCTGGTCTATTGCGCCACCGCACTCGGCGGCGAGAACTTCACCAATGCCGCCGTGCTCGGCCTCGGCTTCATCCCGTCCGTCGTCCACGACACGGCGGAACTCGACCCGCGCTTCATCGTCATCCCGGAAAGCCTGAGCTACCTCACTTACTCCTTCCTGCACGCCGACATCTTCCACCTCGGCGGCAACATGCTGTTCCTGTGGGTGTTCGGCGACAATGTCGAGGACGCGCTCGGCCATATCCGCTACCTGATCTTCTATCTCCTGTGCGCCGTCGCCGGGGCCGCTTTCCAGGGGCTGGTCGCATGGGACTCCCAAGTGCCGCTGATCGGCGCGTCCGGCGCCATCGCCGGCGTGGTCGTCGCCTATCTCATCCTTTATCCCAGGGTGAAGGTCTGGGTGCTGGCCTTTGCCCGTATTCCCTTGCGTATTCCAGCCTTCATCCCGCTTGTCCTGTGGGTGCTGTTCCAGATCGTCATGTTCGCCGCCGGTGGCGAGGACCAGATTTCCTGGGCCTGCCACATCGGCGGCATCATCGCCGGAGCCGTGCTGGTGCTTGTCCTGCGCAGCCGTGGCGTGCCGCTGTTTGCAGGCGCCGACGAGGATATCCCGGCCGCCGCTCCCGAGCCGCCGCCGCTCGCGGCCCGGCCGGCAACGCCCGAGCCGTCCGCCGCGACGACGCGCTGGGGCCGGGGAAACCCTTCCGGCCCGAACTGAACCGATTTGAGCCGCTAGCGGCGTATTGACGTCAAGGATTGCCGCAACTACGGAAACGTCTCCGCCGCAGCCCAAGGTGGTTAAGGAGCAGCCTAGGGCGGGCAAAGACCAGAATTTCCATCCGGCCAGAATTCCGTCTGGCCGGAATTCAGTCAGGAATGTCGGCTTTCGACAACTCAGAAGGGGCGCAGGCTGTTATAGCGCGCCCAACTAGCGTGAAGAGGTGACAGGCAAATGAAGATCCTTGTGCCCGTGAAGCGGGTTGTGGATGCGAATGTGAAGGTTCGCGTGAAAGCTGATGGTTCGTCGGTTGAACTCGCCAACGTCAAGATGGCGATGAACCCGTTCGACGAGATCGCGGTCGAAGAGGCGATCCGGCTGAAGGAAGCCGGCAAGGCCGAAGAGATCATCGTCGTTTCTGTTGGACCGCAGCAGGCGCAGGAAACCTTGCGCACCGCGCTCGCCATGGGCGCCGACCGCGCCATCCTGGTCAAGACCGACGAACAGACCGAGCCGCTCGGTGTCGCCAAGGTGCTGAAGGGCGTGGTCGAGGCCGAGCAGCCCAGGCTCGTCATCCTCGGCAAGCAGGCGATCGACGACGACAGCAATCAGACCGGCCAGATGCTGGCCGCACTTCTGGGCTGGGCTCAAGGGACATTCGCCTCCAAGGTCGTGCTCGAAGGCGACAAGGCCAAGGTGACCCGCGAAGTCGACGGTGGCCTCCAGACGGTGGAACTGAAGATGCCGGCGATCGTCACCGCCGATCTTCGCCTCAACCAGCCGCGCTACGCCTCGCTGCCCAACATCATGAAGGCCAAGAAGAAGCCGCTCGACGAGAAGAGCCCGGCCGATTACGGCGCCGACGTCAAGCCGCGCCTCAAGGTCATCAAGACCGAGGAGCCGAGCGGCCGCAAGGCGGGCGTCAAGGTCAAGAGCGTCGCCGAACTGGTCGACAAGCTGAAAAACGAAGCCGGCGTGCTCTGAGATCGGAAGGAACAGATAACATGACCATTCTCCTCATCGCCGAACACGACAACGCCACCCTTTCCGACCAGACCGCCAAGGCGCTTTCGGCGGCCCTGCAGATCGGCTCGGACGTGCATGTGCTGGTGGCCGGCAAGAGCGCCAAGGGCGCCGCTGACGCCGCCGCCAAGCTCAAGGGCGTGAGCAAGGTGCTGCTCGCCGAGGCCGACGAACTCGCCGAGCACCTCGCCGAGCCGACCGCGGCACTCGTCGTGTCGCTGGCTGGCGGCTACGACACCATCATCGCGCCGGCGACCTCGTCGGGCAAGAACGTCACGCCGCGCGTGGCGGCCCTGCTCGATGTCGCGCAAGTGTCCGAGATCATCGAAGTCGTTTCGCCTGATACCTTCAAGCGCCCGATCTACGCCGGCAACGCCATCCAGACCGTGCAGTCGACCGACGCCAAGAAGGTCATCACCGTGCGCACCGCCTCCTTCCAGGCGGCGCCCGAGGGCGGCTCGGCAGCGGTCGAGACGGTGAAGGCCGCGGCCAACCCCGGCCTGTCCTCCTTTGTCGAAAACAAGCTGTCGGAGACCGACCGTCCGGAACTGACCTCGGCCAAGATCATCATCTCGGGTGGCCGTGCGCTCGGCTCCTCGGAGAAGTTCCAGGAGGTCATCCTGCCGGTCGCCGACAAGCTCGGTGCCGCCGTCGGTGCGTCCCGCGCCGCCGTCGACGCCGGCTATGCGCCGAACGACTGGCAGGTCGGCCAGACCGGCAAGGTCGTCGCCCCCGATCTCTACATCGCGGTCGGCATTTCCGGCGCCATCCAGCACCTTGCCGGCATGAAGGATTCCAAGGTCATCGTCGCCATCAACAAGGACGAGGAGGCGCCGATCTTCCAGGTTGCCGACTACGGCCTCGTCGGCGATCTCTTCGTCGTCCTGCCGGAGTTGCAGAAGGCGCTTTGACGCTCTCTGGCAAAGCGTATTAAATACCAGGGGTGGGGTAGACGAAGTCGCCCCGCCCTTTTAGTTTGCACCGCACAAAAAGCAGGCCGCAAAGGCTAAAAGCAATTCCAGCAAAAGTGCGCAGCGGTTTTGCGTCCGGAATTGCGGTAAGACAAAGAGGTGGAGCGCTTTCGCGGTTCAGGCGGAAGGGCTCCGGACGGGATCGGTGTAATGAGCAAGATCGAGACGATCGGCATCATCGGCGCAGGCCAGATGGGCGGCGGCATCGCCCATGTCTCCGCGCTATCGGGCTATAAGGTGCTGATCTACGATATTTCGCCCGACCGCATCGAGAAGGGCATCGCCACCATCAGCGGCAACATGGCCCGCCAGGTGGGGTCCGGCAAGCTCGACGAGAAACTGCGCAACCAGGCGATGGCGCGCATTACGTCCGCACCGGCGATGGCCGATCTGGCCGGCGCCGACCTGGTGATCGAGGCAGCCACCGAGGACGAGACGGTCAAGCGCAAGATCTACGCCCAGCTCTGCCCGCAGCTCAATCCTGAAGCCATTCTGGCGACCAACACCTCGTCGATCTCGATCACGCGGCTCGCCGCGCAGACCGACAGGCCGGAACGCTTCATCGGCATACATTTCATGAATCCCGTCCCGCTGATGAAGCTGGTCGAACTGGTGCGCGGCATCGCCACCGAGGACCAGACCTTCGAGGCGGCAAAGACCTATGTGAAGCAGCTCGACAAGACGATCACGGTCTCGGAGGATTTCCCGGCCTTCATCGTCAACCGCATCCTGCTACCGATGATCAACGAGGCCATTTACACCCTCTATGAAGGTGTCGGCTCGGTCGATGCCATCGACACCGCCATGCGGCTCGGCGCCAACCACCCGATGGGACCGCTGCAACTGGCCGATTTCATTGGTCTCGATACCTGCCTGTCGATCATGCAGGTGCTGCATGACGGCCTGTCGGACTCGAAATATCGCCCCTGCCCGCTGCTGGTCAAATATGTCGAGGCCGGCTGGCTCGGCCGCAAGACCGGACGCGGCTTCTATGACTATCGCGGCGAGCACCCCGTTCCGACGCGCTGACGCAATTCCAGGAAAAAGTGTGACGCGTCGGCCGTTCAGGATGCCGCGGCGAGCGGCTTGGGTGGTTCCGACCTGTCGTCGGTGATCTTATCGTCCAGCGCCACGGAAACGCATCCGCGGCCGGCCGCCTTGGCCGCATAGCAAGCGGCGTCGGCCCTTGCGATGATCTCGTCGACTTCGCCGCAATCGGCGCAGATCGCGGTAAGCCCGATGCTCGCGCCGATCGCGTGCGGCCGATTATCCCAGGTGAAATCCAGGCCGGCTATCGCATCGATGATCGAGCGTGCCGCGATCCCGGCGCTAGCGGTCGAAGCCGATTTCAGGATGACTGCGAATTCGTCGCCACCCAGCCGCGCCACGATATCTTCAGGGTCGAGCACGCCGCGAACAGCCTCGGCGACCCGCTTCAGCAAAGCGTCTCCGGCAGCGTGACCGCCGGTGTCGTTGACCAGTTTGAAGTGGTCGAGGTCGATGAACATGAACTGATGCCTGCCGCCTCCAGCCGCCGCGGCGTCCTTACGGGCCTGATCGACCAGTTCCTCCATGGTGCGGATGAAGCTCGAACGATTGGCAAGGCCGGTCAGCGCGTCGTGCGCGGCGGCATGGGCAAGCTGCCGCTGCAGGGCGCGCGCATCCGTGAAATCCTGGAAGACGATGACCAGCCCGCAGAATTCGTTGCGCTCGTTGATGATCGGCGACACCACCTGGCGGATGCTGCAGCGCGTGTCGTCGCGCCGGATGAGCACGGCTCGGCTGTTCTGGTCGGAGGGCGCCGCCGCTCCGATCGCCGGCCGTGCCACGCCGATCCTCTGCCCCGTCTCCTCGTCGACCGCCCAATAGACATGGCCGAGCGTCTTGCCGAGCGCCTCGTCGCCGGAAACGCCGGTCAGCTTCTCGGCGACCGGGTTCATGAAGGTGACGCGATTTGCGGCATCGGTGCAGATGACCGCATCACCGATGGACTGCAGCGTCACCCTGAGCCGTTCCTTCTCGTCGGCCAGCATTGCCGCTGAGACCGTCAGGCGCTCTTCGGCCTCCTTGCGCCGGGTGATGTCGGTCAAGCTGCCGATGGCCCTGGTCAAACGCCCGGCCGCGTCGCGTTCGATGGCTTTGCCGCGGTCGAGGATCCACACCCAGTGGCCGTCCTTATGACGCATCCTGAACTCGGCCTCGAAGAATTCCGTGTTGCCGTCGAGATGCGCCCGATCCGCCCTGGCAACAGCCTCGCGATCGTCGGGATGGATCATCGTCAGCCAATGGTCGGGGTCGCCATCGAGTTCGCCGTCGGCATAGCCGAGCATCTTGACCCAGGTCGAGGAGTAGGTCGTGCCGCCCTTGCGCATGTCGAGGTCCCAGACACCTTGACCGGCGCCGGCCAGCGCGAAATTCCAGCGCGTTTCGGCCTCGGCAATACGCACCTCGGCCTGCTTGCGCGCGTCGATGTCCTCGATCTGCGACACAAGATAGAGCGGCCGCCCGCTTGTCTCGTCACGAATGACGGAGCCGGCAAGATGAGCCCAGATGGGTGTGCCGTCCTTCTTGAGGTAGCGCTTCTCGAACTGGAAGGCGTGGACGGTGCCCGCCTTCAGGCCGTCCATCGTTTCGCGCCCGATCTGCAGGTCGTCGGGATGTGTGATCTGGAAGAAGGTCAGTGCCTCGATCTCCTCGCGGCTGTAGCCAAGCATGGCCGCGAAGGCCGGATTGGCCTCGATGATGCGCCCGTCCAACCCGACGACCGCGATGCCGATCGCCGAATCCTCCATGGCCCGGCGGAACCGCTGCTCGCTCTCCGCGATCTGCCGCCGGTCGTCGGAGATGCGGCGAATGAACAGGCCGGCGAGGAACAGCGCGCCGACCGCCACCGCGACCGACACTTGCAGGGAGAGCTTGAGCGCCTTGGCATCGAGGCTCAGCCTCGCGAGCAGGATCGAGGCCGCCACCATGGCAACGCAGGCCGCAAGCAGCGCCAGCGCTGCCTGCCTGTAAAATCCTGGCCCGATGGTTCCTCGCAATGTCACGATCCGTGCCACCCCCGTGGGCAATCGCTTCTTCCCGTGAAAACCTTGAAGGATCGATTTTAAGGAAAGGTTGCGTCTGGGGTACTGGCGGCATGGGAAACCGGCAAACAATTGCCGGCATGATTAAGGATCGGTATGCATCGGCCGGGACGCGGTATCGTGCTACCAGCGCACGAAAAACCGTCCGCCGAGCGCGCCAAGCAAGGCGAGCGCCGCGATCGCGATCGTATACCAGGTGGCAACGAAAAGCGGCGAATCGTCGAAACAGTGCGCGGCATAGAAGGTCGCGGCCAGCCCCCCGGCGAGCAGGCCCGCGACCGTGCCGGCAAGCACGGGCCGCGTCGGCGCGCCGTAACGCAGCATCCACAGGAAGATCGCCAGCGGGCCGATCCCGATCAGCGGGATGAAGCCCATGCAGATCATCATGTTGGAGCCGACCATGCGCGTGCCCCACAGCGCCTCCGGCACCATGAAGAGCTCCAGGCCCACCGCCACGGCCACCAGCAGCGGCGCGGCAATCATCCCGGCCACGGCCCGGCCTGTCGCGGCACCTGGCGTCGACAGGGCGCGGATCAGGGCAAAGGCGCTGATGGTCAGCACGATGGTGAAAACGAATTTGGACAAAAAGCGCATCGTGTGCGCGGCCGCCATGAAGTCGGGACGCGGACCGATCGTGAGCAGGAAAACGACTGCCGCGATGACAATGGCCGCACCGGCGGCCAGCCACCACGCTGAGCGCAACGGCATCGCCTTGCTGCCTGCATCGGCGTCCAGCGCCTTGATGAGATCGTCAGTCCTCATGTCATTCCCGCCCGAACCGACCCTGCCCAAATCTCTTGGCTATCGCGGCAAGCCCTCGATGCAGCGACACGCGCACCGCCGTCTCGCTGATGCCGAACTTCGCCGCCGTCTCGCCGATCGAGCGGCCTTCCACGGATATGGCCGAGACCACGGAACGCTGTGCCGGCGGTAGTCCGCCCAAGGCCCGGTTTATGTCGCGTTCGCTGACGGTCTCGGTTTCCGGCTCGGCGAACGTCTCGGCGATGTCGTCGACGTCGATCTCGATGCGCCGTCCGCGCCGCCGGAATGCATCGATAAGCTTGAAGCGGGCGATCGCATAGACCCAGGGCAATACCGGCGCGTCCTGGCGCCAGGTATGCCGTTTCACATGAATGGCCAGCAAGGTTTCCTGCACGACATCCTCGGGATCGACCCCGCCCTGCACGATCTTGCGCCTGACAAAACCGCGCACCAGCGCGGCGATCCGATGCAGAAAGTCGGCGTAGGCCCTTTCATCTCCCGCGATCGCGGCCCGCAACAGTCGGGAAAGCTCGGCCTCGTCCTTGCCGCTCACAAGAGTTCACTCCCCGATTTTCGCGCCTCGGTGCTGATTTGTTACGTGGCCGGCGAAATAATGTCCAAGCCAAACTACGGGCAAGTCACGAAAGTTTGCGGGTCCTGAAGCCCGGCCGCCCACCGCCTTACAGGCGTTGCGAGTACGCTTGGCGAAGAAGCCGCCGATCCGGCCTTCCATCACGTGGAATTGTCCCTCTCGTAGCTCAGCGACCGACTGAAGCAGATCGACAATGTTGACTACCGGTGTCAGGTATAGATAGGTGCAGCGTGCCAAGACCAACGAGATCGAGGATGACGTCATGAAATACACCCTTTGCGCCCTTGCCGGTGCCACCGCGCTTGCAATCGGCCTGGCCGCCGGTCCGGCCATGGCCGAAGATGCCGGCATCATCGTCTACAACGCCCAGCACGAAAGCCTGGCCAAGGAATGGGCTGAAGGGTTCACTAAGGAAACCGGCATCAAGGTCACCTTGCGCAATGGCGGCGACAGCGATTTCTCCAATCAGATCGTCGCCGAAGGCACCGCCTCGCCCGCCGACGTGTTCCTGACGGAGAATTCGCCGGCCATGGTGCTGGTCGAGAACGCCGGCCTGTTCGCGCCGGTCGACGCCGACACGCTGGCCCAGGTCCCGCAGGACTATCAGGCGGCCAGCGGCAAATGGGTGGGTGTGGCCGCGCGCAGCACCGTTTTTGCCTACAACACCAAGCTCAAGGCCGACCAGTTGCCTAAGTCACTGCTCGATCTCGCCGACCCGAGCTGGAAGGGCCGTTGGGCCGCGTCGCCCTCGGGCGCCGATTTCCAAGCCATCGTCAGCGCATTGCTGCAGCTCAAGGGCGAGGCCGCAACGGCGGACTGGCTGAAGGGGATGAAGGCGAACTTCACCGCCTATAAGGGCAACAGCACCGTGATGAAGGCGGTCAACGCCGGCGAGATCGAAGGCGGCGTGATCTACCACTATTACTATTTCGGCGATCAGGCCAAGACCGGCGAAAACAGCAAGAACGTCGCGCTGCACTATTTCAAGAACCAGGATCCGGGCGCTTTCGTCTCGGTCTCGGGTGGCGGCGTGCTTGCCTCGAGCAAGCACCCGAAGGAAGCCCAGGCATTCCTGAAATGGGTGACCGGCAAGGGCGGCCAGGACGTGCTGAAGAACGGAACCTCCTTCGAATACGCGGTCGGCAAGGGCGCGGAGTCCAATCCCAAGCTGGTGCCGCTGGTCGACCTGCAGGCGCCGAAGGTCGACGCCGCGACGCTGAACTCCAAGAAGGTCACCGACCTGATGACGGCAGCCGGCTTGCTTTAGTTGTCGTTCGTCCTAATAAGGGCAACCGACCGTGCTCCCGCGGGACTTTGCCTTCCGCGGGAGCGTTTTGTTTTCGAGATGCATTCGTCCATGACGACACGCTGCGTTCCTGACCGCGACCGTGGTCCCATGATTGCCGCCGCCGCGCCGCAACCGATCGGCGCCTGAGCCGATGCAGTCGGCGGTCGATCTCGCGCGCCCGGGCCTGCCGCCGAAGGTGCGCCGAAAGGCGCGGCGACGCGCGGCACGCTGGCTCGTCGTCGCCGCAATCTTCGTCGCCCTGCTGGCGCTGCTGCCGCTCGCCTTCATCGTATGGACAGCGGTGCAAACGGGCTGGGAGACCGTCTCTGCGCTGGTCTTCCGGCCGCGGGTCGGCGAGCTGCTAGTCAACACCGGCCTGCTGGTGCTGTTGGCCGTGCCGATCGCCATCGTCCTGTCGGTGGCGCTCGCCTGGCTGACCGAGCGCAGCGACCTGCCCGGCGCCCGGTTCTGGGCCTGGCTGTGCGTGGCGCCGCTCGCCATCCCCGCTTTCGTGCACAGCTACGCCTGGATCACCATGGTGCCCGGGCTGCACGGCCTGTGGGCCGGCGTGCTTGTCTCCGTGATCGCCTACTTCCCGTTCCTCTATCTGCCGGTGTCGGCGGCGCTGCGCCGGCTCGATCCCGCCCTCGAGGACGCGGCTGCGGCACTTGGCCTTGGACCCTGGCGGGTCTTCCGGCGCGTGGTGTTGCCGCAGCTCAGGCTCGCGATCTGCGGTGGTTCGCTGCTGGTTGGGCTGCATCTGCTGGCCGAATATGGCCTTTATGTCTTCATCCGCTTCGATACCTTCACCACCGCGATCATCGACCAGTTCCAGTCGACCTTCAATGGACCGGCCGCCAACATGCTGGCCGGCGTCCTGGTGACCTGCTGCTTCGTGCTTCTGGGCCTGGAAGTGCTGGTGCGTGGTGAGGAACGCTATGCCCGTGTCGGCTCCGGCGCGGCGCGGCATCAGCAACGGGCGCGCCTTGGCCATGCCACCATCCCCAGCCTGGCCTTGCTTGCCGTCGTCACGCTGCTGGCGCTTGGCGTGCCGTTCGTGACCATCGGCCGCTGGCTGCTCGCCGGCGGCGCCGATGTCTGGCGGCTCGACGAGATCGGCCTGGCGCTCGGCCAGACGCTGTTCCTGTCGCTTGCCGGCGCTTTGCTCGCCACCGTCGCCGCCATGCCGATGGCCTGGATCTCGATCCGCGCGCCGGGGCCATTGCAGCGCCTTCTCGAAGGTTGCAACTACATCGTCGGCTCGCTACCGGGTGTGGTCATTGCATTGGCTCTGGTCACCATCACCGTGCGTATCGCCCTGCCGCTCTATCAGACGCTGTTCACCATCCTGGTCGCTTATGCGCTCATGTTCCTGCCGCGTGCCCTGGTCAGCCTGCGGGCGTCGATCGCCCAGGCACCGGTCGAGCTCGAGCGCGCCGCGTCCAGCCTCGGCCGGCGTCCGCTCAACGCCCTGTGGTCGACGACGATCCGACTGTCGGCGCCGGGTGCGGCGGCCGGCATGGCCCTCGTGGCGCTCGGCATCATGAACGAGCTGACCGCGACCCAGATGCTGGCGCCGAATGGCACCCGCACGCTGGCGATGGCGTTCTGGTCCTACAGCGGCGAGATCGATTACGCCTCGGCCGCCCCTTACGCCTTCATCATGGTGGCGATGTCGCTGCCGCTGACCTGGCTGCTCTATGTCCAGTCGAAACGGATGGCCGGACGATGAGCTTTCTTGAACTCCGCGATCTGCACAAGCATTACGGCCCGGTCGCCGCACTGGCCGGCGTCGACCTCAGCATCGCCAGCGGCAGCCGCACGGCGATCGTCGGTCCATCCGGCTGCGGCAAGACGACCTTGCTGCGGCTGATCGCCGGCTTCGAGGCGCCGGACCAGGGCCGCATCGTGCTCGACGGCGAGGTGCTGGCCAATGGCGGCGTTGCCGTTCCGGCACATCGCCGCGGCATTGGCGTGGTGGCGCAGGACGGCGCCCTGTTCCCGCATCTGACCATATCGGACAATATCGGTTTCGGCATGAGCCGCAGCGAGGACAGGCGCGCCGAACGCATCGTCGAGCTCGCCTATATTGTCGGGCTGGACAAGGCGATCCTCAAGCGCCGTCCGCACGAGCTTTCCGGCGGCCAGCAGCAGCGTGTGGCGCTCGCCCGCGCCATGGCGATGAAGCCCAGGCTGATGCTGCTCGACGAGCCGTTCTCGGCGCTCGACACCGGCCTGCGCGCCTCGATGCGCAAGGCGGTGGCCGAACTGCTGGAGGCCGCCGGCATCACCACCATCCTGGTGACGCACGACCAGGCCGAGGCGCTGTCCTTTGCAGCCCAGGTGGCGGTCATGCGCGACGGAAAATTCTCGCAGGTCGGCACGCCGCGCGAGCTCTATCTCCGGCCGAAGGACAGGATGATCGCCGAGTTCCTCGGCGATGCCATCATCCTGCCGGCCAGGATATCGGGCGGCTTCGCCAGCTCGCCGCTGGGCCGCATCGCGGTCGATTCCCCGGACAGCCGCGATGTCGCCCGCATCATGCTGCGGCCGGAGCAGATCGCGCTGAAACGGACATCGCGCGAAGGCATGTCGGGCACCCCTGACATGCTGTTCGGCGAAGTGACGGAATCCGAATTCGCCGGCTCGACATGCACGATTGCGGTGCGGCTCCTCAACAATTTCGATCCGCCGGACGCCGCCGCCATTGGCAACACGCCACTGATCCTGCGCAAATCCGGCATGGACGCACCGGCGGTCGGCGAGATCGTGCGGCTCACCGTGTCAGGCAAGGCGCACGTCTTCGCCTGAACGGCTCCAATGCGGATCAAGATGCGGCCTCAGCCTATCTCCGGTGCGATGCCCGGCAAGACGAGCGCGCCGGTCTCGGCTGAATAGGTCGGCCACCGCTCGAGAAAATCGCAGCCATGCACGACCACGCGCTGGTTGGCGCTGTCGATGAGGATGACCGCATAGGAGGGCGGCGCCTGCTCGACGGTCTCGCTCGATCGGCCAAGCGCAAGCTCGAACCGGGCGTGCAGGCCGCGCTGCGCCGAGAACGGAATGCCGGCGACCGTGCCGGCGATGTCGCGATGGACATGGCCGAAGAAGATGTGGCGGACATTGCCATGGTCCCGCAGCAGTCCCAGCAGCCGCTCGGGTTGTTCGAGCGCCAGCGGGTCGAGCTGCGGCAGGCCGAGCGCGACCGGCGGATGGTGCAGGAAAATGTAGGCGGGTCTGGCGGCCGATTGTTCAAGCCGGGCTTCCAGCCAGGCAAGCCGCGTTCCGCACAGTTCGCCTTCGACGCGCCCTTCGGCCAGGCAGTCGAGGAACAGCAAGACTTCATCCCCGCTGTCATGGACCGACTGCACGAAGCCGCTCTCGTCGACCGGAATTTCCGGAAACGCCGCGACGAGATTGGCCCTTCTGTCATGGTTGCCCGGCAGCAGCCGCCAGGGCATCGGCAGCGTGCCCAGAGCGGTCCTGAGAGCGGCATAGCTCTCCGGCGCGCCGGTCTCGGTCAGGTCGCCGGTGAAGACGCAAAGTGCCGCATCGGCGTGATGCGCATTGATGTGCGCGATGCATGAGGCCAGCCGCTGATGCAGGTCCGCGCCGAAGCGGCGCTCGCCTTGCCGGCCAAGATGCACATCCGTGACCTGAATGATTTTCATGATGCTTTCCTGGAGGTGCCGAAGGCCGAAGGTCTGTCTCCGGGCGATGATAGAGGCTTCGGGATCAGAGCGCCGGTTCGGGAACGGAAGCCTTGAAGACATCAAGGCGGGTTCCGGTCTCCGACGAGAAGAAATGCATGTCATTGGGCGAAAGCATCAGGCCGACGGTACTGCCGGGCTCGGGGTGCACGGCCTCCGACGTCATCACCGAAAACGGCGCCCCGTCGAGATCGACATAGATGACACGCCCGGCGCCCAGTTCCTCGACCAGGTCGACTGAGGCCTTGAGGGAGCCCGTCGTGCCCGGCGCCACCAGCCGGACGGCTTCCGGCCGGATGCCCATCGCCACCTTGGTGCCGACCGGCAGGCCGGCGCGGGCCATGGTCAGGCGCCGGCTGCCGTCGAGCAGCGACAACCCGTCGAGTTCGACCGTGCCTTCGAGCATGTTCATCGCCGGCGCGCCGACGAAGGTGGCGACGAAGCGGCTGGCCGGACGGGTATAGATCTCGCCAGGCGTGCCGACCTGCTCGACCCGTCCGCCATTCATCACCACCAGCCGATCGGCGAGCGTCATCGCCTCGACCTGGTCATGGGTAACGAAAACGGAGGTGGCATTCAGCCGGCGGTGCAGCTTGCGGATTTCCGACCGCATCTGCACGCGCAGCTTGGCATCGAGATTGGACAACGGTTCGTCGAACAGGAACACTTTCGGTTCGCGGATCATGGCGCGCCCCATGGCGACGCGCTGCCGCTGGCCGCCGGAAAGCGCCATCGGCTTGCGGTCGAGCAGCTGTTCGAGTTCCAGCGTGCGCGCGACCGCCTGGATGCGCTGGGTACGCTCGGCGGCGGGAACGCCGGCGACCTTGAGCGAATAGCCGATGTTCTGCGCCACGCTCATATGCGGATAGAGTGCGTAGTTCTGGAACACCATGGCGCAGCCGCGCTCGCGCGGCTCCAGTCTGTTGACCACCGTGCCGTCGATCGCGATCTCGCCACCCGAGATATCCTCCAGCCCGGCGATCATGCGCAGCAGAGTGGACTTGCCGCAGCCCGACGGACCAAGGATGACGACGAATTCGCCCGACGCGATATCGAGGTCGACGCCGTGCACGACCTGCGTCTTGGCGTAGTTCTTCTTGACGCCGCGTATTGTTACGGAGGCCATGTTTGTCTCCTTATTTTTCGGTGGCGATCAGGCCGCGCACGATCCAACGTTGCATGAGCACCACGACGGCCAGCGGCGGCAGCATGATGATCAGCGTGCCGGCCATGGCGATGTGCCATTCCGGAGTGCCGCCGACATTGGGAATGAGTTGCTTCAACTCGGTCACTGCCATCGCATGCGACTGGTCGGTTGTGATGAGCAGCGGCCACAGATACTGGTTCCAGGCCCACAGGAACATGATGGTGCCGAGTGCCGCCATGTTGTTGCGCGACAGCGGTAGAAGGACATCGATGAAGAAGCGTAGCGGCCCGGCGCCGTCCATGCGCGCGGCCTCGGTCAGCTCGTCCGGCACGGTCAGGAAGAACTGCCGATAGAGGAACGTGCCGGTGGCGGTGGCGACCAGCGGCAGGATCAGTCCGGAGTAGGAATTGAGCAACCCAAGGCTGAGCGAGACCTGCACGCCCGACACCTTCTCGATCAGCCAGCTCAAGCCTGTCACGTCGAGGATGGTCTGATAGGGCGACAGCACGTTGGCGACGACCGCGTAGGTCGGCACGATGCGCACTTCCAGCGGCAGCATCAGCGTCACGAAGATCAGCCAGAAGATGAACATCCGGCCGGGAAAGCGGAAATAGACGATCGAGAAGGCGGTGAGCGCTGAAATGATCACTTTGCCCGCCGCGACGCCGCCGGCGACGATGAAGCTGTTCAGTAGCTTGGGGCCGAGATCCGCCGTCACCCACGCTGTCTTGATGTTGACCCAGAAGTCGCTGCCCGGCAGCAGCGACATCGGCACGTCGTTGACGTCTTTCAGATTGTGCGATGCGGCGATAGCGACGATCAAGAACGGCGCGACGCAGAAGACAAAGCCTATGAACAGGATCAGATGTGTGAAGAAATTGAGGAATGGGGTGCGCTCGACCATGTCACCCTCACCGGTAGTGTACGCGCCGCTCGATGAAGCGGAACTGGAAGATGGTGAGCACGATGATGAGCAGCATCAGGATGATGCTCTGCGCGGCCGCGCCTGAATAATCGAGGCCTTTGAAGCCGTCGGAATAGATCTTGTAGACCATCAGGTTGGTCGCGTTCGCCGGGCCGCCGGCGGTCATGATATCGACGATGCCGAACGAATCCTGGAAGCTTTCGGTGATGTTGATGACCAGCAGGAAGAAGATCGTCGGCGTGATCAGCGGGAACTGAATATCCCAGAACCGCCTGATGACACCGGAGCCGTCCATCGCCGCCGCCTCGATCAGCGAACGCGGGATGGCCTGGAACGCGGCCAGGAAGAAAATGAAGTTATAGCCGACATATTTCCAGGAGAAGGCGACGATGATCGACGCCATGGCATCCGCGCCATCGAGACCCGGATCCCAGATCCCCGGCCACATCCGGTTGATGACGGAAAGGAACCCCGCCTCCGGCGCCAGAATGAAGCGGAATGCCAGCGCCAGTGCCGGCGCGGCGATGCCGTACGGCCAGATCAGCACCACGCGATAGAAGCGCGAGCCGGTGAGTTGCCGATCGGTCAGCGCAGCCAGCACGAGCGCGATGAACATCGCCAGGCCGGTGCTGATCCCGGCAAAGACCAGGCTGGCGGTGATCGAGTTCCAATAGTCGGCATTGGACAGGATCGAGCGGAAATTATCGAGCCCGACCCAGATATTGCCACCGCCCCAGGGCTGCTGCAGCGTCAGCGACCAGTATACGGCCTGGCCTGCCGGCCAGTAGAAGAACGTGAAGATCAGCAGCAACTGCGGCACCGCGAAGAGGATGCCGATCGTCCATCTGCTGAAAGTAACGCGTTTTTCCATCGGTCCGCCGGCGCCGCTAGACAGCTAGCTCAAAGCAAAAGTGAGATTAATAACGAAATGGCCGCCCGTCGACCCAGGTATGATCCCGAAACGGAAGGTCATGCTTGGGAGCGTCCGCGAGCGGCCATGAGTTTGTCGCGATCAGGGCAAGGTCTTGCCCGGATAGGTCTGCTGGAAGCGGTCGAGAATGGCGTCGCCATTCTTGACCAGCGTGTCGAGACCTTCCTGGACACTGACCTTGTTGGCGAAGATCGCCTGCATCTGCGTGCCGAACTCGGCTCGGATCTGGGTGAAATTGCCCAGGCGGATACCGCGGGTGATCTCGGTCGGCTCGGACGCGGTCAAACTGGCGATCGCGACCTCACGCCCCTTATAGGGCGCCTTGTCGTAGAACCCCTGGCCCTTCATGTAATCGAAGCCCGACTTGGTCACCGGGATGTAGCCGGTGTTGGTCGACCAGAACAGCGCCGTCTTCGGATCGTGGATGAAGTTGAGGAACGCCGCCGCGCCCTTGTATTCCGCATCCGACTTGCCCGAGAGAACCCACAGCGAAGCGCCGCCGACGAGTGAATTCTTGCGCTCGGTGCCGGCATAGACCGGCAATTCGGCGACATCCCAGTTCATGCCTTCCTTCTGGGTCCTGCCGACGGTGCCGTGGTCGCCGACCGAGGTCAGGATCACCTGGCAGGTGCCGGAAGCGAAGGCCTGGACCATGTCCTGCCCAAGATCCTTGGACTTGATCTTGATCAGGCCGGAATCATACCACTTCTTGAGATCGGTGACGTATTGGACGAACTTGGTCTTGTTGACTTCGAGACGGGCGTCGAGGCCGTCATAGCCGTTATTCTTGGTGGCGATCGGCTGGTTGTGGATCGCCGAGAACTGCTCCATCAACTGCCAGCTTTCGTTGGCCGAGATGTTGATCGCCATCGGGCATTCATAGCCGGCGTCCTTCATGGCCTGAAGGTCGGCGCCGACGTCTTCCCAGGTCTTCGGCGCTTCGGTCTTGCCGATCTTGGCGAAGGCGTCCTTGTTCCAGTACATCAGCGCGGTCGAGGAATTGAACGGGAAGGACAGCATCTCGCCTTTCGACGTCGCGTAGTAGCGCGCAATGCCGGGGAAATAGTCCGAGTAGTCGATCTTGTAGCCATTCTCTTCCATCAACTTGTCGGCGGGCTTGTAGGCGCCCGACAGCATCATGGTGGCGGTGCCGACGTCATAAACCTGGACGACGGTGGGCTGTTTGCCGGCCCGGAAGGCGGCGATGGTGTTCTGAAGCGTGGCGTCGTAATTGCCCTGGCTGGTGCAGACGACTTCATAGTCCTTCTGCGATTCGTTGAAGTTCTTGCACATCGTGTCGACGACGCGGGCGAGGTCGCCCGAAAGGCCGAACCAGAAGTCGAATTTCACCGGCTCCGCGAAGGCAGGAACCGCCAGCGCGCTGCCGAGCGCGCCAGCGGCAAGGGCAGCGAGGCCCCGCTTGAAGATGGTCATGATTTTTTCCCTCTTGAATGGCTGTTGACAGGGGTCTTGCGCAAATCCTTGCCCGCTCTCTTAGAGAAGGTATGTGACAGTTCTGTTGTGGCCTCTCGGGCCTGTGGACAGCCAGTCTTTCCTCCCCCTCGGCGGTTGCCCCGGCATGAAAACGTCACACCGGCGCCCTAGGTAGCTAGGGCGGCTGTCGAGGACGTAAAGACCATCAAAGCCGTCATGATTAACCGGCTAAAGGGATGATGAAATGCTGGTGCGGAAGCTGACGCATGTACCCGTCGCCAACAGGCAGGCCATGTGCGACAGGCAGGCCATGTGCATGAAGCCCTGGCAGTGACCGTTCGCCTGAAATAGCTGGCTTCGGCCGGAATATCCCGTTGCCGCGGCGCGGCTACGTCCGTGGAGCACGCTGTGGTTGCAGGCGTCTTCATAGATCCTTCAACGGCCAAGCATTAATCAGTCATATCTCCGGTTTTATTTCCAAGGGGTTGGGGGAAATAAGATGTTGACGGTCTATAATTGTATCGTGAACCAGCACGATCTGAGACTGGTCGCACTCGCCGCGCTGATCTGCGGTATTTCCTGTTTCTCCGCCGTCAACCTGCTTCACCACATCAGTCGCTCGACCGACCGGAACCGTCTGGTCTGGCTGATGATCGCGGCGACCTCGACCGGCTTCGGCATCTGGGCAACGCATTTCATCGCCATGCTTGCCTTCACGCCGGGCATACCGAGCGCCTACGATCCGGAGCTCTCCGTGCTCTCGCTCGCTGCCTCGGTCGCACTGACGGCGGCCGGCATGTGGATCGCCACCTTGCGGGACGAGTTCGACCATCATCTCGTCGGCGGCGCCATCCTGGGCGGCGGTATCGCCGCCATGCATTACATCGGCATGGCGGCATTCGAGGTCCAGGGCCGGATCGAATGGAACCTGCTGCTTGTCGCCGCTTCCCTGCTCTCCGGCGTGGCGCTCGCGGCGCTGGCGCTGCGCACCGTTCTGCGCCGCCCCTCTCTGTCGGCGACATCGGTCGGCGCGCTGCTGCTGACGCTGGCGATCTGCATTTTGCATTTCATCGGCATGGGCGCGGTCTCGATCTTTCCTGATTCCTCGATCGTCATATCCGAATACACCATCGAGCCGACCTCGCAGGCTTTCGCGGCCGCTGCCGCCACGCTGGTGATCCTGGTGTTGTCGGCATCGGCGCTGTGGATCGATCTGCGCTTTCGCCGCCAGAAGCTCGAGGTAGACCGCATGCACGGCCTGGCCAACGCCGCCGTGGAGGGCCTGATCGTCTGCGACGGCAACCGCATCGTCAGCGCCAATGACAGCATGGGCAAGCTGACCGGCACGGTGGCCGCAATGCTGAACGGCACGGAGCTGGACGGTCTCTTCGACGAACACGCCGTATCCGGCACGGCCAGCCTGGAGGGCCAGCCGCGAGAGGCGGAGTTGAAAAACCGCGACGGAACGCGAATTCCCGTCGAGCTGATCGCCCGAAGCATCGATTATTGCGGCAAGCCCCACAATGTCATTGCCGTCCGCGACATCCGCGAACGCAAGAAGGCGGAGCAGGAGATCCTTCGCCTCGCCCATTTCGACCCCTTGACGGGACTTGCCAATCGCCGCTCCTTTTCCGTCCGTCTCGACGCGGAAATCGCGTCCATGAACCGCATCGGGAACACCGGCGCAGACGTCAAGGGCAGGCATCTTGCACTCCTGCTGCTCGACCTCGACCGCTTCAAGGAGGTGAACGACCTCTATGGACACGGCGCCGGAGATGCGATGCTGCAGAGGGTGGCAAGCTGCGCTGCCGGCGTTCTGCGTCCCGGGCAAATGCTGGCGCGCCTCGGCGGCGACGAATTCGCCATCATCGCCCCCAACCTGCCCGACCCGCAGGCGGCGGGCCGCATCGCGGGCGCAGTGCTCGCCGCCATGCGCGAGGAAAACCGGGCAGCCGTCGGCGGCGGTCTGGTCTCGGCCAGCATCGGCATAGCGATCTATCCGCTCGATGCCGATGACCAGACCAGCCTGATCAGCCATGCCGACACGGCACTCTATCGCGCCAAGACCGAAGGCAGGGACACCTATCGCTATTTCGAGGCGTCGATGGGTGCCGAGGCCCGCGACAAGCGTGTGATGGAGCACGAATTGCGCCAGGCCGTGGCGCGTGGCGAATTCTATCTCGTCTATCAGCCGCAGAAGGAGATCAGCAGCGGCAGGATGGTTGGCTTCGAAGCCCTGATCCGCTGGCGCCATCCCGAGCGTGGCGAGGTCTCACCCGCCATATTCATCCCGGTGGCCGAGGACAGCGGCGCCATCGGGCAGATCGGCGACTGGGTACTCGAGGCTGCCTGCGAGGAGGCCGTCCGCTGGGAAAACCCGCTCATGGTCGCCGTCAACGTCTCCGCCGTACAGCTCCACAATCCCAATTTCAGCCGCAAGGTGCACGAGACCTTGCTGAAGACAGGCCTTGCAGCGACAAGGCTGGAACTCGAGATCACCGAAACCGCGCTGGTGAAGGACATGCCGCGCGCCCTGGCAACCCTGCGGCAGGTCAAGGCGCTTGGCGTGCGCGTGGCCATGGACGATTTCGGAACCGGCTACTCCTCCCTCTCCAACCTGCGCGCCTTCCCCTTCGACAAGATCAAGATCGATTCTTCCTTCATCAAGGCGGTGGACACCAACGGCCAGGTCGCGGCGATCGTGCGCGCCGTGCTGGGGCTGGGGCGCGGCCTTGGCCTGCCGGTCCTGGCGGAGGGCGTCGAGACGCTTGGCGAGTTGAAGTTCCTGGACGCCGAGGCCTGTGAGATCGGCCAGGGCTATTATCTCGGCAAACCGGCGCCGATCGAGGCGTTCGACGACCTGACCGGCCTCGGCAAGCGCGCGTCGCTGCGCGCCGACCGCCAGGGTGGCAGCCTCCTATTGCCTAGGCCAAACGTACGTTCGGCGTAAAACGGTCGCCCGACGCCGAATCCGGCTTGGGTCACGATCCGAGTGCCGTCTCGATCAGCCGTTTGGCATCAGGACCCGACCACTCGGCCGGCCCGTTCATATGGGCGATCAGGCAGCCTTCGCCATCGATCAGCATGGTGACGGGAAGGCCGAGCGCCAGGCCGCGCGTCTTGAGGTCGTTGAACAGCGCCATCGTCGAATCGCGGTAGTAGCCGAGCGTCTCGACACCGGTATCCTTGAGGAATTTCTTCGGCTTCACATCGTCGCCGGTATCGACATTGACGGCGACCACCTGAAAGGCATCGCTGCCTTTCTCCTTCTGCAGGGCATCGAGCGCCGGCATTTCGGCACGGCAAGGCGCGCACCATGTCGCCCACAGATTGAGCAGCACCGTCTGGCCGGCATGGTCGGCGATCGTCATCGGCTTGCCGTCCGGCCCGTTGAAGGCGAGGCGCTTCATGGATCGCGGCGGATCGGCCGGCAACAGCGCCGCAACCTCGCCGGTGGCAGCGGCGGCGACCTTCTTGGCACGGTCGCTCTTGGCGGCGCAGGCGACGTCGTCCTTGCCGTCGTTGACGGCCGCTTGCGGCGCGGCGTTGTTGCCAGACCGGCTCTCGCTGACATATACCGCGACCGCGCCGGCCAGCACTCCCGCCACCAGGGCGGCGAGGATCAGGCGCGGGGCCGGGAAAAATCTGTTTCCGTCTGCCATTTTCTCAAAACTGCTCCGAAGCACGGGTTTTATAGCGATGAGCGACAAGAAGACCAGCAATCAGATGTGGGGCGGACGATTTGCCTCGGGTCCGGCCGCGATCATGGAAGCGATCAACGCATCGATCTCGTTCGACCGCAAACTCTATGCGCAGGACATCAGAGGCTCGATCGCCCATAGCGAGATGCTGGCGCAAACGGGCATTATTTCGGCGGCCGATCAAGAAAAAATCGCTCACGGCCTGAACACGATTCTGAAAGAGATCGAGGCCGGCAGCTTCGAGTTTTCGACCCGGTTGGAAGACATCCACATGAACATCGAGGCTCGCCTCGCCGACCTCATCGGTCCGGCGGCTGGCCGGCTGCACACCGCCCGCTCGCGCAACGACCAGGTGGCGGTCGACCTGCGGCTCTGGGTCAAGGACGAGTGCTTTCGCGTCGCCGAAGCATTGAAGGGCCTGATCCGGGCGCTGCTGGAACGCGCCGAGGAACACGCGGCGACCGTGATGCCGGGCTTTACCCATATGCAGGCAGCGCAGCCGGTGACCTTCGGTCACCACTGCATGGCCTATGTCGAGATGTTCGGGCGCGATCTGTCGCGCGTGCGCGACGCCATCGAACGAATGGACGAGAGCCCGCTGGGTGCTGCCGCCCTTGCCGGCACCAGCTTCCCGATCGACCGCCATCAGACCGCGAAGGCGCTCGGCTTCCGCGAGCCGATGCGCAATTCGCTGGACAGCGTTTCGGACCGCGATTTCGCGCTGGAGTTCCTGGCGATGGCGGCGATCTGCGCCACGCATCTGTCGCGGCTCGCCGAGGAGATCATCATCTGGTCAACGCCGCAGTTCGGCTTCGTCAGGCTGTCGGACTCGTTTTCCACCGGCTCCTCGATCATGCCGCAGAAGAAGAACCCCGACGCCGCCGAACTGGTGCGCGGCAAGACGGGCCGCGTCAACGGCCATCTGGTCGGCCTGCTGACGGTAATGAAAGGCATGCCTTTGACCTATGGCAAGGACATGCAGGAAGACAAGGAATCGGTTTTCGATGCCGCCGAGACGCTCGACCTGATGCTCGCCGCGATGACCGGCATGGTCTCGGACATGACAGTCAACGCCGTGGCGATGAAGAAAGCCGCCGGTTCCGGGCACGCCACCGCCACCGATCTTGCCGACTGGCTGGTGCGCACGCTCGGACTGCCGTTCCGCGAGGCGCATCACGTCACCGGCCGCGCGGTGGCACTGGCAGAGGAGAGGAAGGTCGGGCTGGAGAAGCTTTCGCTGGAGGATCTGCAGTCGATCAACCCCGGCATCACTTCGGATATTTTTTCGGTGCTGGCGGTGCAGAACTCGATCAAGAGCCGCACCAGTTTCGGCGGCACGGCGCCATCGGAGGTGAGGAAGCAGATCCGCGCCTGGAAAAAGCGCATCGCAAAGGCGTAATACCCGGATATTGCGACCAGCAATATGCCGACATTGCGATCGGCAATATCAGGATATTGCGAACAACAATATCCGGGGTGCAATGCGCCGAGAACTCGGCTAAAAGCGGCGGCTGGCAAACGTTTCGGACGGATGGATCGATGACCGGAAGCAGGATTTTGGTGACGCTGACGCTTCTGGTGGCGGTCGCCGCGGTGACGGCCTGCGGCCGCAGGGCCGGTCTCGATACGCCCTACGAGGCGGCCGTGCAGGCCCGCAAGGATGCCGAGAAGGCCAAGCAGCCCGTGCCGCCGGAGCCGGAAAAACCGGTCAAGGACAAGAAGTTCTTCCTCGACCCACTGATCTAGAGCCGATGAGAGCGGGTTTGGTCTTCCAAACCTGATCTCACAGTGCCCCAACTTTCCGGAAAACACTCTCGTGAACCATTTCGATTACCGCGACGGCGTGCTGCATGCCGAGGACGTGGCGATACCAGATATCGCCTCGGAGGTCGGCACGCCGTTCTATTGCTATTCGACGGCCACGCTGACCAGGCACTACCGCGTATTCGCCCAGGCCTTTGCCGGGCTCGACGCGCTGGTCTGCTATGCCATGAAGGCGAATTCCAACCAGGCGGTGCTGCGGACGCTGGCGAGGCTCGGCGCCGGCGCCGACGTGGTGTCGGAAGGCGAGTTGCGCCGGGCACTGGCCGCCGGCATCCCGGCCGGCAAGATCCTGTTCTCAGGCGTCGGCAAGACGGCGCGTGAAATGGATTTTGCGCTCACCGCCGGCATCCTTTGCTTCAATGTCGAATCCGAGCCGGAACTCGAACTCCTGTCCTCCCGCGCCGTGGCTCTCGGCAAGGTGGCGCCGATCTCGTTGCGCATCAATCCTGATGTCGACGCCAGGACCCACAAGAAGATCTCCACCGGCAAGGCGGAGAACAAGTTCGGCATTCCGTGGCAGCGGGCGCGTCAGGTCTATGCCCGCGCTGCCGAATTGCCGGGCATCAAGGTCACCGGCATCGACACCCACATCGGCAGCCAGATCACCGAATTGCAGCCCTTCGACGACGCTTTCGCGCTGCTTGTCGATCTGGTCGGGGCACTGCGCGCCGACGGCCACGCCATCGAGCATATCGATGTCGGTGGCGGCCTCGGCATTCCCTACCGTGTCGACAACAACCCGCCTCCGCTGCCCGATGCCTATGCCCAGATCGTCAGGAAGCATGTCACCAAGCTTGGACTCAAGGTGATGTTCGAACCGGGCCGGCTGATCGTCGGGAATGCCGGCGTCCTCGTCTCGGAGGTGATCTTCGTGAAGGAAGGCGACGCCAAGAATTTTCTGGTCGTCGATGCCGCCATGAACGACCTGATCCGGCCGACGCTCTACGATGCCTTCCACGACATCAGGCCGGTCGTCCAGCCGCCGGCCGACACGCCACGCATGATGGTCGATGTGGTCGGGCCGGTCTGCGAGACCGGCGATTATATCGGCCTCGACCGCGACCTGCCCAGGCTGAAGGCCGGCGATCTGGTAGCGGTTTCCACGGCCGGCGCCTATGGCGCGGTGCAGGCCGGCACCTACAACACGCGTCTTCTGGTGCCTGAGGTGCTGGTCGATGGCGACCGTTTCCACGTCGTGCGTCCGCGTCTGACCTATGACGACCTGATCGGGCTGGATTCGGTGCCCGATTGGCTGGCATAGAGCGTTTCACCGTTTCACCGAAACGGCGAGCCGCTCTGTCTCCTTGTTTTGACGCAATTCCGTACGGAAAACCGCGCACACTTTTCCTGGAATTGCTCTAGAAGCCGCACCGCCTGTCGAGCTATAGCCGGTTCTGGATGAGCGCCCTTGTGTCGGCGATCCTGTCCTCGTCACGGCGGTAAAACGTCCATTGCTTGATGCGCTTGGTGCGCAGCAGGCCGGCATGGGTAAGCACGCGCATATGCTCGGAGAGCGTCGCTTGCGTAATGCCGAGCTTCTCCGCGATCAGCAGCGCGCAAACGCCGTCCTCGACAAGATCGCCGTCCGCCTGGGTCGGGAAATGCGCGCGCGGATCCTTCAACCAGTCGAGGATTTGCAGCCTGCGCTCGTTGGCAATCGCCTTGAAGACATCAACCTCTTGCATTTAGCTATTTTGCCAAGTTACTAATTACAGTCAATCCCGAGGAGATCGCCATGCCGCAAGGCAACACCGTCACACGCGAACGCATTGCCGCGATGGAGCCGCGCATTCGCCCTTATATCAGGCGCACGCCGGTGCTGCGCGTCGACATGGCCGACTTCGACCGGCCGCCGCTGGCGGTCGACCTCAAGCTCGAATGCCTGCAGCATTCCGGCTCGTTCAAGGCGCGCGGCGCCTTCACCAATCTTCTCGAACGCCAGGTTCCCGAGGCTGGCGTCGTCGCCGCGTCGGGCGGCAATCACGGCGCCGCCGTCGCCTACGCCGCCATGCGGCTTGGGCACAAGGCGACCATCTTCGTTCCCGAAGTCAGCCCACAGGCCAAGCTGGAGCGTATTCGCTCCTATGGCGCCGAACTGGTCGTTGGCGGCGCCCGCTATGCCGAAGCGCTGGCCGCCAGCGAACGTTTCGCCGAGGAAACCGGCGCTCTGCAGATCCACGCCTTCAATCAGGAAGAGACGCTGGTCGGCCAGGGCACGCTCGGGCTGGAGATCGAGAGCGACCTGCCCGAGATCGACACGCTGCTGGTCGCGGTCGGCGGCGGTGGCCTGATCGGCGGCATCGCCGCCTGGTATGCAGGCCGCATCCGCATCGTCGCCGTCGAGCCGGAAGGCGCGCCGACACTTCACCGCGCCTTCGAGGCGGGTCACCCCGTCGACGCGCCGGCGGAAGGCATCGCCGCCGATTCGCTGGCGCCAAAGCGCGTCGGCGAAATGATGTTCCCGATCGCCGAAGCCTTCGTTGAACGCTCCATCCTGGTCAGCGACGACGACATCATCGCGGCGCAGAAAGCGCTGTGGAGCAGCGTGCGCATCATCTCCGAGCCGGGAGGTGCCGCCGCCTTCGCCGCGATCCTGTCCGGCCGCTACGCGCCGGCATCGGGAGAACGCGTCGCCGTGCTGGTCTGCGGCGCCAACGCAAACCCCGCCAATTTTTGATTGCAACCATTTCGGCCGGCTTCACGTTTTTTCAAACTGCCTCGCCTTTGCCGTGTTTGCTGGTATTCTTCGAGTCGTGAGGCTTGGGCTATTTTGCCCCTCCCATGGAAGGGCCGATGACGCAACGACCCACCTTCAGCAACGACCGCGGCCTGGCCGGGCGCCTCGCCTTGAGCCGGCTGGCGACACGGGTCTCGATGGTGGTCGAGCGTGGCTGGCCGCTGCTGCTCCCGCTCGTCATCCTCGCCACCCTGTTCCTCAGCGCCTCCTGGTTCGGCATTTTCTCCCGGCTGCCGGATATGCTGCGCATCGGCCTTGTCGCCGCCTTCGGCGTCGCCGGGCTCGCCGCCCTCTATCCGCTGCGCTTCTTCCGCGTGCCAGGTGCTGCCGAGATCGATCGCCGCATCGAGGCCGCCAACAGCCTGCTGCACAGCCCCGTGCTGACGCAGACCGACCGGCCAAGCGGCAGGGAAAGCAGCTTCTCCCAGGCGCTCTGGCGCGAGCATCAGAAGCGCATGGCCGCAAAGCTTGACAGCCTCGGCGCCGATTTGCCGCGCACGCGCGTGCCGGAGCGCGATCCCTGGGGGCTGCGCGCCGTGGCGGCACTTCTGCTCGTCACCGCCTTTGCCTTCTCCTTCGGGCCGACGGGCGGCCGGCTAAGCGATGGGTTCATGGCCCATGGCACATACGACATCGTGCCGCCGCGCATCGATGCCTGGGTGACGCCGCCGGCCTATACCGGCAAGCCGCCGATCTTCCTGACCGCCGACGCCAACCAGGCTATGCCGACGTTTCATGTCCCCGAAGGCAGCGAGGTCTCCTTGCGCGTCACCGGGGGCTCGGGCGAGGAAACGTTGGCCTATGCCGACAAGGACGGCAACGCCCGCGCCATCGACCCGGCCAGCCAGCAGGCTGCCTCCGCCAAGCCGGCAGCGGGCCCAGCGCCATCCTCCTCGCCGTCGAAGATACGCCAGTTCATCGGCAAGCTGACCGGCGACGGCACGCTGACGCTGAAGTCGGGTGAGGATCAGCTCGGCCGCTGGGCCTTCGCCGTCGTGCCCGACAAGCCGCCGCAGATCCGCTTCGTCGGCGAGCCCAAACGCGCCGCCAACGGCGCCTTCGAGCTCAACTACCAGATCGACGACGACTACGGTGCTGCCAACGCCAAGGCGGTGTTCGCGCTGGGCGACCCGCAGGCGCCGGGTGCACGCCCGCTCTACGGCCCGCCCGAGATGCCGCTGACGCTGCCGCGCCGCGGCGGCAAGTCGAATGCGGCCAAGACCTCGAAGGACCTGACAGAG
Source organism: Mesorhizobium sp. B283B1A (assembly GCF_020165735.1). Lineage (NCBI taxonomy): Bacteria > Pseudomonadati > Pseudomonadota > Alphaproteobacteria > Hyphomicrobiales > Phyllobacteriaceae > Mesorhizobium > Mesorhizobium sp. B283B1A. Next base: position 97,538 of record NZ_JAIUIQ010000009.1, on the reverse strand, counting down.
CACGTCTGGGCCGGCAACAGCATCAAGCTGACGCTCGTCGCCACCGACGACGCCGGGCACACCGCGTCGAGCGAGACCAAGACCCTGGTGATGCCCGAACGGCCGTTCTCCAACCCGCTGGCCCGGGCGGTGATCGAACAGCGCCGCCTGCTAGCGCTCGACGCCAATGCCAAGCCGCGTGTGCTCGACCTGATGGACGCCATCACGCTGCGGCCGGAAGACACGTTCGACAATATGTCCCACTACCTCGCCATCATGAGCGCGCGCAGCCGGCTGAAGCTGGCCGAAAGCGACGATCAGCTGCGCAGCGAGGTCGCTTATCTCTGGGAAATCGCGCTCGGCATCGAGGAGGGCAACCTCTCTGCCGCCGAAAAGCGGCTGCGCCAGGCGCAGCAGGCGCTGCAGGACGCCATCAAGAACGGCGCCAGCGACCAGGAAATCGAAAAAGCGATGAAGGAGCTGCGCGAGGCGATGAACCAGTTCCTGCAGGAATTCGCCGAACGCGCCAAGCAGAACCCGAACGCGCCGCAGATGCAGCAGAATGGCCAGGAACTGCGCCAGAGCGACATCGACCGCATGATGGACCAGATCGAGAACCTGGCGAAGTCGGGCGATCGCGACAAGGCGCAGCAATTGCTGTCGCAGCTGCAGGACATGATGAACAACCTCCAGGCCGGACGTCAGCAGCAGGGCGGCCAGCAGGACAGCGAGATGCGCCAGCAAATGGACAAGCTGGGTGAAATCCTGCGGCGCCAGCAAGAGATGATGAACGACACCTTCCGCATGGACCAGATGCAGCGCGGCGAACGCCAGCGCGGACAGAACCGCGACGAGCAGCTTGGCCAGGGCAGCGGCGAGGACCAGGACAAGCCGGGCGTTGGCCAGGATCGCGACCCGCTCGCCAGGCAGAAGCCGATGACGCCACAGGAATTCGCAGATGCGCTGAAGCAGCTGCAGGAAGGCCAGGGCCAGCTGAAAAGCGATCTCGACAAGCTGAAGAAGGGCCTCGAAGGCATGGGCATGGAGCCCAATGAAGGATTTGGTGAGGCCGGCAAGTCCATGGGCAGCGCCGAGCAGGCGCTCGGCGAGGGCCAGGGCGACGAAGCCGTCGGCCATCAGGGCCGGGCGCTGGAGGCGCTGCGCAAGGGTGCCAAGGACATGATGAAACAGATGCAGGCCATGCAGGGCGACCAGGGCGGCAGCGAGCAAGGCGGCCGCCAGCAGAATGCCGACCGGGACCCGCTTGGCCGGCCACGCGCCGGCAAGGGGCCGGATTTCGGCGATTCGGTGAAGGTGCCCGACGAGATCGACGTCCAGCGCGCGCGCCAGATACTGGAAGCGATCCGCAAACGGCTCGGCAATGCGCTCAGCCCCGATGTCGAGCGCAGCTATCTCGAACGGCTGCTGGAGTTGAAATAGGACAGCCGGAGCAACCGGCTGCTTTATGCAACGGCAGGCTGGGCTTGCCTGTTGACGAACGCTTCCCGGATCGCCTCTTGCATGCCGTCGATCGCCTCGCCTGACGCATTCGGGTTGCGATGCATCACCACATTCGAGGAATCGATGTCGCCGAACCCGTCGGCCGACGTCAGCTCACGGCAGCCTTCCGGAATGTTGCTGCGCGAAATCGGCGCGATCGCCAGCCCCGAGGTGACGGCAAGCTTCAGGCCGCCATTGGTGTCGCTGGTATAGGCGACGCGATAGGCAAGGCCGCGCTGCTCCAGCGATTTGATGGCGAAATCCTTGCACCAGCCGGCTCGGTTGTAGAGCGCGATAGGCACCGGACGCTCCTCATGCATGTGATGCAGGGTCGATGTCACCCACACGGTCGGATCGTGCATCAGCACTTCGCCGCCGGAAGCATCCTGCCATTCGAACACCACGCACAGATCGAGTTCGCCCGCGGCGAGTGACGCCATCTGCGCCCAGGAATGGGCATAGCGCACGGTGACCTCGACCTGTGCGTGGCGCTTCGAAAACGCGCCGAGCGCCCGCGACAGGATGGCGTGGCCATACTCCTCCGGAATGCCGATGCGCACCGGCCCGCCGAGCGGCGCGGCCGTCATCGACGCCGCCGTTTCCTCGAGCAGCGCGACGATGCGGCGGGCGTTGCCGATGAGTTCGCCGCCGCGCCGCGTCAGTGCGACGCCGCGCGAACCGCGCTCGAACAGGCTGTCGCCGACCAGGCTTTCGAGCCTCTTCATCTGCATCGACACGGCCGACTGCGTGCGGCCGGCCAGTTCGGCCGCCTTGGTGAAATTGCCGGCATCGGCAATGGCCACGAAGGTGCGCAGGAGATCGCTGTCGAGGGTCGGCCGCATGGAATCCGCCATAAGAAAATTTGATTGCTGGTATCATTCCAATTCGTTTGCAACATGTCAAACGTCGGACGATAGTCGCCTCACCCATTGGATATGCGGCTGCCGAATCGGCTGCGGACCAATCGAGAGTCCTCACTCGTGCCCGCTGCCCGAAACGGTGGCGGGTTCTTTTTGATCTGCAGGCGGGGGCCTCCGGTCATACGCGCGGGAGCCTGAACGCGGATGCAAAATAGGATGGTGCGCGGCATCCTGAGCCTGTGCCTCGGCGTGCTGGTCTTCTCGCTGCAGGATCCGCTCGTCAAGGCGGTGTCGAGCGGCTATCCGGTGACCCAGGTGATGGCGATCCGCTCGATCGTCGCCTTGCCGATCCTGATCCTTCTTGTCCACGCCGATGTCGGCCTGCCGGCAATCCTGTCGCGGCGGTTCGGCCTGCTGACGATACGCGCCTTCATCCAGTTCACCTCCTATACGATGTACTATTTGGCCATCGCCGCCCTGCCGCTGGCCGATGCCGTGGCGCTCTACTTCATGGCGCCGTTGTTCATCATGGCGCTGGCCGGACCGTATCTTGGCGAGCGCGTCTCCTGGCGCACGCTGGCGACCGTGCTGATCGGGCTGCTTGGCGTCGTCGTGATGGTGCGTCCGGGCGCCGGCCTGTTCGACTGGGCGGCCCTGCTGTCGCTGGGCTCGGCGGCGCTCTACGGCTTCTCGCAGTTGATGGCCCGCAAGATCGGCGATACCGAATCGTCCACCGTCATGGCCTTCTATCAGAACGGCGCCTATCTCATCGGTGCTGCCATGGTCGCCGGCTCGTTCCACTCTGCCGGCATCACCCATGCCGTCCACCCGAGCCTGGAATTCCTGGTGCGGCCGTGGATATGGCCGACGCTGCCGGATTTCCTCAAGATGGCGGCCTGCGGCTTCGTCGCTTCGGCCGGCATGATCCTGTTGTCGCAGGGCTACCGGCTGGCGCCGGCCAACCGCGTCGCCACCTTCGAATACACCGGCATCCTGTGGTCGCCGCTGTGGGGTTTTCTGTTCTTCGCCGAAGTGCCGCGGTCGACGACCGTCATCGGTGCGGCCCTGATCATTGGTGCCGGCCTGCTGGCGCTCAACAGCGGGTTGCGCAAGAGCCCGGCAGCGGCTTTGGCTGCCACCGACCCAGCCTGATCAGGCGAAGCAGATCAGCGCCCGTTCGACCCGCGAGCGGATTTCAGCCAGCGTGAAGGGCTTTTGCACGACATCGAGGATGATGCCGTTCAACTCCTCGGCGCGCTCGCGCTGGTCGGCATAACCGGTCATCAGCAGGATCTTCATCGCCGGGAAAAGCGCGGCCGCCGCGATCGCCATCTCGATGCCGTCCATCTCCGGCATGCGGATATCGGAGACGACGAGGTCGTAACCGCCATTCGCGGCGCGGATCAGCGAAAGCCCTTGCGCGCCATCGGCGGCGATATCGATTGTGTGGCCGGCGCGTTCGAGCGCGCGGGCGGCGAGGGTGCGGACGGACTCATCGTCCTCGACGATCAGAAGCTTTGCCATGGCCGGCATATTTGGCGGCCAAACGTTGACTTTTCCTGAAGCCCCGACTGGCCGGCGGGCTAATTTTCTTGGACGCCGCTAAGGCCTTTTTCAGAATCGCCAAAGCGAGGCAAAGGCCTTACGCATCGCCTTTCACAACACCCACGAACGGCAATTCGCGGAAAGCATGTGCTACGTCCATGCCATAGCCGACGACGAAATAATCCGGGCAGTCGAAGCCGACATAGTCGGCGTTGAGCGCGGTCTGGCGGCGCATGCGCTTGTCGAGCAGCACGGCGATGGAACAGCTTTTCGCGCCACGCGACAGCATCAGGTCACGGGTGAAGCTCAGCGTCTTGCCTGATTCGAGGATGTCATCGATCAACAGCACGTCGCGGCCGGCGACCTCATTGTCGATGTCCCGCAGCACCCTCACCTCGCCGCTGCTGGTGCCGGCGCCATAGCTGGAGATGAAGATGAACTCGACCTCGGGCGACAGGCCGACGTCGTGCATGGCGCGGATCAGATCGGCGGCGAAGATGAACGACCCCTTCAGCACCGAAATCACCAGGAGATCGTGATAGTCATGCTCGGCGATCTCCTTGGCCAGCTCAAGATTGCGCCGTGCAATCGCCGACGCCGAAAATAGGACCTCGATGTCCTTGTCGCGTACGATGGGCATTGCTCGTCTTCCCCGGTGATCGCCTACTGCGCAAAAGTGACCAAAACGGTCCTTACGCCGTTCTTAGGCACGTCGAGCCGGCTGGCAAAGCCAAATCTTTCTCCCGACGCCAGCGAATGGCCGGATGTCCCCAACGTATAGCGGGTCGTGCGCCCATCATTGCCGGTCACCCGGATCTCGAGCGGCGGCAACTGTGCCGGCTTCGCGCCGTCATTGGCGGCCTCGCCATCGACGAACAGCACGGGATTGGCCCCGGAGGCGTCGACGCGAGAGGTGACGCCCGAAATCGTCAGCGCCGATGTTTGCCCACCGGAGAGAAACGGTGCCTGGCGCACCAGCGCGTGCCCGCCGGAGACCCAGAAGGCGGCAAGGGCAGCGGCAATGCCGGCGATCCAGAAGATCGGCCCGCCGCGCGAGGCTGGCGGCCGCTCCACCGGCGCCTCGGGCTTGCGCAGCATATCCATGCCCTCGATGGGCGGCGTGACGATCGCGCGCGGCGGCGGTGGAACGCTTTCGGCCGGGAGCCGCGACATCACCACATAATCGGCATCGACGACGTCGGCCGCTGGACCGCGTATGAACCGGTCCATCGCGGCGATTGCCGGGGGATCGGTCATGATTTCGCCGGAAACCGGGCGCGCGGTTCGTTCGTCAGCCATCATGGCCCCAGCGTTGCAGCACGTGTTCGCTTTTCGTTTCTTTTGCGTAAACAAAAATGGTTAACGCTTCCCCACCGGAGCCCTTGTGACGAGCCGAAAGAACCCAGGAATTAACCGCCGGTTAACCATGCCGGCCGATGGTCTTTTCGCAGAACAGGCAGGTTATACCCTGCCACGAAATTCAGGTCGTCGAAATTGATTCGCTTCGAAAATGTCGGCCTCCGCTATGGCATGGGTCCGGAAATCCTCCGCGACATTTCCCTGCATATACCGGAGCGCTCGTTCCAGTTCCTGAGCGGGCCGTCGGGCGCCGGGAAGACGACCTTGCTGCGCCTTCTGTTCATGTCGCTGAAGCCGACGCGCGGGCTGATAACTATCTTCGGCAAGGACCGCTCGCGCATCTCGCGCACCGAACTGCCGCATTTGCGGCGCCGCATCGGCGTGGTTTTCCAGGATTTTCGCCTGCTCGACCACATGACCACCTACGAGAACGTCGCGCTGCCGCTGCGCGTGCGCGGGCGCGAGGAAGCAAGCTACCGCACCGATGTCACCGAGCTGTTGAAATGGGTGGGGCTGGGCGAGCGCATGCATGTGCTGCCGCCGGTCCTGTCGGGCGGCGAGAAGCAGCGCGCCGCGATTGCGCGCGCGCTGATCGAGCAACCGGAGATCCTGCTCGCCGACGAGCCGACCGGCAATGTCGATCCGCCGCTGGCGCGGCGGCTGCTACGACTGTTCATCGAACTCAATCGTCTCGGCACCGCCGTGGTGATTGCGACCCACGATCTCGGCCTGATGGAACAGGTCGATGCACGCCGCATGATCCTGGCCGGCGGAAGGCTGGACATCTATGACTGATTTGTCCGTCGAACATCTCCACGAGCACGAACAGGAAGCCGACACGGCCGAGGCAAGGCCACGCGCCCAGCGCAAGATGGCGCCGATCGTGCCGGCGCAGAACATCGCCGGCCGCGCCCTGGTGCTGGTCATCGCCATCATGACCTTCCTGTCCTGCCTGACCTTCGGCGCGGTGACGCTGGTGCGTGATACGGCCTCGGTCTGGGAGAACCAGATTTCGCGTGAGGCGACGATCCAGGTCAAGCCGGCCGACGGCCTCGACATGGAGGCAGCGCTCACCCAGGCTTCGCAGATCGCCGGCGAGTTCCCCGGCGTGAAGTCGACGCGGATCATCGACCGCGAGGCGACCGCCAGGTTGCTGGAACCGTGGCTTGGTTCGGGCCTCAACATCGACGACCTTCCGGTGCCGCGCCTGATCATCGTCACCATCGACGAGAACAGTCCGCCCGATTTCGCCGCCATGCGCGCCGCGATCACGCCGAAGCTGCCGAGCGCCTCGCTCGACGATCACCGCACCTGGGTCGACCGGCTGGTGGCCATGGCCCGCACCACGGTGACCATCGGTATCGCCGTTTTGGCGCTGATGCTGGCGGCGACCGTTCTGACGGTCGTGTTCGCGACCCGCGGCGCCATGGCTGGCAACGGCCATATCATCGAGGTGCTGCATTTCGTCGGCGCCGAGGCGGCTTTCATCGCGCGCGAGTTCCGTCGGCATTTCCTGGTCACCGGCATGAAGGGCGCGGCCCCCCGCGGGGGGGGGGGCGCGGCCGCCGGGGGGGCGGCCGCGGTGCTCGTCTTCATCGTCTTTTCCTGGTGGTCGTCACGCAACATGGCGACGCCGCAGGCCGACCAGGCCACTGCCTTGTTCGGCAATTTCGCCATCGGCTCGGCCGGCTATTTCGGCGTCGTGCTGATGGTGCTGGTGATCGGCGCACTGACGGCGGCAACCTCCCATGCCACCGTCGTCGCCTATCTCAGCGACATCGACGTCCGCCAACCCGACGCATGAAAAGGGAGCGTGTCTGTGGGTCGAGGGCGCGGGTGGAAACGAGACGGATCACGGATGGAGAAACAGCGTAACGCAAAGTGCGTCTTTTACCTATCAAAGGCCGCATTTCGGGATTAACGATATGGCCATGGACGTGCGGGATTCGACCGGGACGGCTGGGCAGATGCCAGTGGTGGTTGCTCGTTCGCGCGACCACGACAAGGTTAGCCGTTTAAAGACGGCAATTCGGATCTCCGCACTCTCGCTCCTCGTCCTCGCAACCTTGTTCGCCGGCGGCTTCGGCTGGTTCGCCAACAAGGTCAGCCATCTGACCACGCCTACCAATCCGACCAAGGCCGATGCCATCATCGTGCTGACCGGCGGCCAGTCGCGCCTCGACGCCGCGATGGAATTGCTGGCATCCGGCAAGGGCGAGCGACTGCTGATCAGCGGTGTGCACCCTTCCGCCAGCCGACGCCAGCTCCAGGCCGCGACCGGCGGCGACAAGAAGCTGTTTTCCTGCTGCGTCGACATCGACCGCGCGGCGCTCGACACGATCGGCAACGCCGAGCAAAGCGCCAAATGGGTGACAAACCATGCCTATGGCACGGTGATCCTGGTCACCAACAACTATCACATGCCGCGCAGCCTGCTGGAAATGGGCCGGCTGCTGCATGGCGCAAGGCTCGAGCCCTATCCGGTGGTCAATTCCAATCTCGACAATGGCGGCTGGCTGACCAAGCCGCGGGCGTTGCGGGTGCTGTTTACCGAATACACCAAATATCTGCTGGCGCTGGCGCGCGGCATCGTGCCGGTGAAGCCGACCCCAGACGGCATAGCGCTGGCCGAAACCGCGGCTGGCGGCTGAACCGGTATCAGCCCTCGGCCGCAGTCTCTGAAATTCCCTTGAGACGCGCGATCTCCTGTTCGAGCTGTTGAATGCGCCGGTCCCGCTCACCAAGCGCTGCCGCGACATCGGCCGCCTCGAAACGCTGCGGAATGTGCTGCGGGCAATTGGCATCCCAGGCCGAAACCGTGAACAGGATGACTTGCTCCGGCCGCGCCTTGTAGTCCTGCGGCATCAGCCTCGCCATCAGCTCGGCGTCGTTTTCGACGACGCGCGCCGTGCCCCAGATCTTGATGCGCTGGCGCAGCATATAGTCGATCAGGAAAAGGAAGGCCCTCGGATTGTCGGCCAGATTGCCCTGGGTGATGAATTGCCTGTTGCCGGCAAAATCCGCGAAGCCGATCGTCTTTTCGTCGAGCACCTTGAGAAAGCCGGCCGGCCCACCCCGGTGCTGGATGTAAGGCTGGCCGTCGCCATTGGCCGTCGACAGGAAGACGCTGGTCTGCATCGAGAGGAAAGCAGCAAGCTCAGGCGTGATGACGCCCTGCCAGCCGCCACGCTCCTCGACCCGCGCATAGGACTGGCGCGAGCCCTTGCGGGCCTGGATCGCCTTGACGGTCGGTGTGAAGGCGACGTCGCTGGTGAAAGCATGCGCGTTCATCGAAACCTCCTTGATGTCTCCGGTCCAAACACTTGAGAGACGATGCTAGAGCCCGAGCTCCGACAATGTCGGGTGATCGTCCGGACGGCGGCCGAGCGGCCAGTGATATTTGCGGTCGGCCTCGCCGATCGGCAGGTCGTTGATGCTGGCGATGCGCAGGCGCATCAGCCCGTGTTCGTCGAACTCCCAATTCTCGTTGCCGTAGCTGCGGAACCACGAACCTGAGTCATCGTGCCATTCATAGGCGAAGCGCACGGCGATGCGATTGCCGTGGAAGGCCCAGACCTCCTTGATCAGCCGGTAGTCGAGTTCGCGGCTCCATTTGCGGGTCAGGAAAGCCTGGATGGCATCGCGGCCCTGCAGGAATTCGGCACGGTTGCGCCAGCGGCTGTCGGTCGTGTAGGCGAGCGCGACCCGTGCTGGATCGTGGGAATTCCATGCATCCTCGGCCATGCGCGCTTTCTGCGCTGCGGTCTCGGCGGTGAAGGGCGGAAGCGGCGGGCGGCTTTCAGACATGGGATTCCTCTGCGTCATGAAGGACTGGGACCGGCTGACACCGCCGGCCCTGCCGCATTCAGGCAGCATCGCGGGCGGAAACAACCGGAAAATCGATCGCGGTGCGGGCTACCTCATTGATATAGTTGGTCCAGACGTTCAGGGCGACATGCCGGACGATCTCGATGATCTGCCCGTCATCGTAGCCCGCCAGCCTTACAGCGGCGACATCCTCATCGCCGACATGCCCGCGGCTTTGCGCAACCTTGGCGGCAAAACGCACCGCCGCGGCCGCCTTGGGATCCGTGGAACTGCCATGGCGGTTGGCGATCATCTCGGCGTCGTCGAGCTTGGCGAGGTTCTTGCCAAGGTAGCTGTGCGCGGAAAGACAATAACTGCAGCCATTGATCTCGGCGATTGCCAGCGCGATGCGCTCGCGCGTCGGCGCCGGCAGCCGGCCCTTGGCCAGCGCACCCGACATGCCGAGATAGCCTTCAAGCGCGGCTGGACTGTTGGCGACCATCCGAAACAGGTTCGGCACGACACCGAGCTGTTTTTCCACTGCCCGCAGCATGGGCTGCGCGGCTACGGGAGCGGTGGCGATGGACGAAAGCGTGGCGATGCGGGGCATGGGAATTCCTCTGGATTTGCCCCTCCTATATGCATCCTTCCATCTTGCGGATGTAGGTGCCATAATTGCAATCCATCCTTCCAATTTATGGGAAAAACCATGGATCGCCTCGAAGCCATGTCCCTTTTCGTCGCAGCGGCGGAGTCCGGCAGCCTTTCCGCTGCCGCGCGTCGTCTGGGCACTCCTCTGGCGACTGTCAGCCGCAAGGTCTCCGAGCTGGAACGGCATCTCAAGACACGCTTGTTGAACCGGTCGACACGGCGGCTGACGCTGACCGATGCTGGCCATGCCTATCTTGCCGCCTGCCGTCGTATCCTGGAAGACGTCGGAGACGCCGAGCGTACCGCTGGTGGCGAGTACAGCACACCGACAGGTGAACTGATCGTCACCGCGCCGATCGTTTTCGGCCGCCTCCATGTACTGCCGGTCGTCACGGCGTTCCTGGCCGCTTACCCCCAGGTGGATATCCGCCTGACGCTCGGCGACAGGATAGTCCAATTGGCCGAGGACCATATCGACCTCGCCATCCGCATCGGCAGATTGCCGGACTCGCGCATGGTCGCGACCAGGGTCGGTTCGATCCGGCATGTCGTCTGCGCAAGTCCAGCATATCTGGCCGGGCACGGAACGCCGAAAACGCCGAAAGACCTTGAGACCCATAGCTGCATCACCTTCGAGGGTCTAGGCTCGCTCGCCACATGGACCTTCGCGGCGGACAAGTCTGATTTTCCTGTCCCTGTCCGTTCCAGGCTCCGGGTCAACACCGCAGAGGCGGCGATCGATGCGGCGACTGCCGGGATCGGGATGACGCGCGTGCTCTCCTACCAGATCGTCGCCGCTGTACGCTCAGGGGCACTGCAGCCCGTGCTCGAGGATTTCGAACCTGAGCCGTGGCCGGTAAACCTGGTGCACGCCGGCCAGGGCCGGCTGCCGGTGAAACTGCGCGCCTTCCTGGACTTTGCCGGCCCGCGCCTCAGGGAACGTCTGGCGCAGGCGACCTGGTAGAATGAGCCGTATTGTACCGTTTCCTTTTTGCGCCTGCTTGGTGTAACCAACGCACACTTCCTCACCGGACCTCCCCCATGCTCTATGTCAGATCGCTGGCGTTCAATTTCGTCTTCTACGTCAATCTGATCGTCCAGATGATCCTCTGGACCCCCTACTATTTCCTGTCGCCCCGTCACCGCGCCTGGTTCGTGCCGAAATTCTGGTCGCGCACCTGCATGTGGCTCTACGACAAGATCGCCGGAACGAAGAACGACATCACCGGCCTGGAAAACCTGCCCGAGGGTTCCTTCATCCTGGCGCCCAAGCACCAGTCGTTCTGGGACGCGATCGCCTTCTTCCCATTCCTCCAGGATCCGCTCTACATCCTCAAGCGCGAGCTAACCTGGATCCCGTTCTTCGGCTGGTACATCATGAAGATGCGCATGATCCCGGTCGATCGCGGCAGCCGTTCCAAGGCCCTGAAGGCGGTTGTCGCGGCGACCAGGGAGGAACTGGCGCGCAACCCGCGCCAGCTGATCATCTATCCCGAAGGCACGCGCCGCGCGCCGGGCGACGAGCCGGCCTACAAATACGGCATCGTCGAAATCTATGCGCAGCTTGGCGTTCCGGTGGTGCCGGTTGCCCATGTCGCCGGCCTGTACTGGCCGCGCCGCAAGTTCCTGCGCTATCCCGGCACCATCAAGGCGCGTTTCCTGCCACCGATCCCGCCGGGCCTGGGCAAGGACGAATTCATGGCGCGACTGATCGGCGACACGGAAGCCGCCTGCGACCAGCTCCTCGTCGAAGCGTCCCAAGCGCCGAATCCGCCGGCCTTGCCGCCAACGGCGGTCAAGCGCCTGCGGGAGCTCGGCGCGAAAGCCTGAGGCTTTGCTGCCAGAAAAGTCAGCCGAACACAGCAAGAACCGTGGTCAGCACCAGCGTCGCGGCAAAGACCAGATTGATGATCCGGGATGCCACCGGCCGGCGCAGAAAGCGCGCGAACGCGGCACCCGCGAGCAGCCACACGGCATGGATGACAACGATCATCGCCGCCAGGACCGTCAGCTTCAAAGGTAGGCCAAGCTCGGCGGCGCCTTGCTTAGGAGCAGCGCCGGCGAACACGGCGGCGATCGCCACATAGGCTTTTGGATTGGCTATCGCCAGGAGGAACCCGGCCAGCCATGTCGGGCGCGACGTCTCGGCGGCATGCGCCGCCAGCGGCGGAGCGCTGGCGATCCTGAAGGCAAGATAGAGGATATAGGCGGCGGACGCGACAGCCAGCGCCGGTGCCAGCTTCGGCATCGAGGTGAGCGCCGCCATGACCCCGGTCGCCACGACCAGCAGCACGGCGACGGTGCCAAGCACGATCCCGCAGGTGTAGCGCAGCGATTGGCGCAGGCCGAAGGCCGCGCCGACGGCGGTGACGCTTATCGTCGCCGGCCCTGGACTGCCCATGACGACAGTGGCGGCAAGCACCAGCGCGAGCAGCTGGCGCCAAAGCTCCGGCTGCGAAACAAGCGGTCCGGCCATCTGATCCTCTATCCTGCCCCGTGCGAAGGACGGTATGGCAGGCGATGCGGATCGTCTTGGACGTTCGTGCGCCGGTGGTTGCAGGAAGCGTCAGCCGCTCGCTTTGTCGAGTTCGGCCATGTCGTCCGCCGTCAGTTTCAGCGATACTGCCCTGATCAGGCTATCCATCTGGTCAGGCTTGGTCGCACTGGCGATCGGTGCGGTGACACCGGGCCGCGCGATCACCCAGGCAAGCGCCACTTCAGCTTGTTTGGCGGAATGCCTTGATGACACCGCGTCGAGTGCCGCAAGGATGCGCATGCCGCGCGCATTCAAATAGCTGCCGACATCTTCGCCGCGCTCGCTTTGGCCAAGATCCTCCTCGCTGCGGTATTTGCCGCTCAGGAAACCCTTGGCCAGGCTGAAATAGGTGATGACGCCGATATCCTCGGCAACGCAGAGATCGTGCAGCGGGCCGTCGAAGGACGAGCGATCGTAGAGATTGTATTCCGGCTGCAGCACCTCGTAGCGCGGCAGGCTGCGCAGGCTCGCCACGTCGAGCGCGGCGCGCAACTGGCCGGCGTCGAGGTTCGAGCACCCGACATGGCGGACCTTGCCCTTGGCGAGCAGCTTTTCGTAGGCGCCCAGCGTTTCCTCATAGGGCGTGGCCGGATCTGGCCAGTGCGACAGATAGAGGTCGATGACTTCGGTCTGCAGTCGCTTCAGCGACGCATCGACGGCCTTCTCGATATAGGCGGCGGAAAGGTCCTTGTGGCCCTGCCCCATGTCGGAGCCGACCTTGGTCACCACGACGACCTTGTCGCGATTGCCGCGGTCTTTCATCCATTTGCCGATGATGGTTTCCGATTCGCCGCCCTTGTGGCCGGGCACCCAGCGCGAATAGGCGTCCGCCGTATCGACCGCGTTCAGGCCAGCGCCGACGAAGCGGTCGAGCAGGTCGAACGAAGTCTTCTCATCCGCGGTCCAGCCGAAGACATTGCCACCCAGAACCAGGGGCGCGATGGAAAGATCGGTGCGACCGAGACGGCGTTTCTGCAAGACGGATCTCCGTGATTGGCAGGGCGGAGGCCGCCCGTTGGCTGGGTTCGGAGCCTAACCTAGGTCTCGCGGCTTCGAGGTCAAAGGCCTGGCCGCCTTTTCCGCAGAGCCAGCGCTTCACAAAGGCGCTATCTCCCGCGCCACCTCTTCCAGCCAGTGATCGCGAATGCCGAGTGCTTCCAGGTGCTTCAGCGTGCTGAGAACATAATCCTCGTTGTCGCCGGACTGGCCGGCCGCGCCCCGCACCACCGCTGCCGCATCCGCCGCGTCGAGCGCGCCGGCATATTGCTCATGCTTGCGATCGACGATGTAGGCCACCGCTCCGACTGTCCCGCCACCATCGAGGCGAACCTTCAGCGTCCGCTCGAGATAGACGCTGGTGACGAGCTCCCGCTCGCGCAGATAGGCAATGACCTCGTCGCGCAGTTCGCCGGGGACGCGGAACGCCAGGCCGACGCAGGAACCGCCATGGTCGAGGCCGAGCACCAGTCCGGGCCGCCGGCGCGTGCCGCGATGCACGAAAGAATAGACACAAAGCGAGCGCCGGTAGCCGTGCAGGCGGGCACGTCGTGTCTCGACATGCGCGAAACCGGGCCGCCAGATCAGCGAACCATAGCCAAACACCCAAAAATCGCCCATATCGCCGCGCCTGATTGCAAAAAGAATGACAATGCCGCACCGGAAACCGGTGTTTTTTCCGTCCGTCCCCGTCTACCTGTTCGTCAATATCTACCTGGTGTTGTCGGAATCGAAGGTCCGTCCACGATACCCATTGCGTTAATGAGAGCCAAAGCATGACGTCAAGTGACGAACGCCAACCAAAATCCCGCCGCGGCCTGTTCTGGCTTGTGGCGTTTATCGTTGTGCTGTTCGCCATCTACAGCGCCGGCTGGTTCTATCTGGCCAACAGGGTCAGGACCGAGGCCGACAAGGCGGTTGCCACGCTCAACAAGAGCGGCATCGAGGCCGGTTGCGCCAATCTCCAGGTCAGCGGCTATCCCCTGAACTTCACGGTCTCCTGCGACAATCTCGCCTACGAGGACGATGCCAAGAACATTGCGGCGTCTGCCGGCAGCTTCAATGCCGTCGCCCAGATCGTCCAGCCCTTGTCGCCGGTCGCCAGTCTGCGCGGTCCGCTCAGGACTTCCGTCCCGGGCATGATGCCGCTGTGGATCGACTGGGACAACCTGCAGGCCAATGTCAAATTGTGGTATCCGCTGCCGCACCGCATATCGCTGCAGGCCGAAGGCCTGTCGGGCCAGACCGATCCGGCCGACGACACCGACCCTGTCGAACTGTTCAGCGCCGGCAAGGCATCGGGCCAATTGCAGCCGAATGGCGGGAATCTCGACTATGCCGGCAGCTTTGGCGATCTCGAGATCGACGCCGACGCGATCGGTGGTCGAGTGCTGCCGGCGCTCGATGCAAGCGGCGACATCACGCTGAACAACGGCGTTGCGCTGGTCGGCACACAGGTAAAAAGCCTGCGCGGCCAGAGCGTCGAGATCCGCAACCTCGATTTGTCGTCGGGGACAGCGCGCGTCACCCTTTCCGGGCCGCTGTCGGTCGATGCCGAAGGCCTGGTCAATGCCGATCTGATGATCAGGATCAAGGATCCCAAGGCCGTGGCAGCCATTCTGGCCGGCGCCATACCCGAGCAGAAGAACGCGATCGAACAGGGTTTTGCAGCACTCGCCATGCTTGGCAGCGAACCGTCGATGCCGCTGAAGGTCGTTAAGGGCAAGGCCTCGCTCGGCTTCATTCCGCTGGGCAAGCTCAAGCCTGTCAATTAAGCATTCCGGCATGGACAGACCGGCAAAGCTTCTGAGCGTAGGCGCACTGACGCTCGATACCATTCTTCGGGTCGACACCCTCCCCGCGCATCAGGGAAAATTCATCGCCTCCGACGGCGTCCAGATCGCCTCCGGCATGGCCACGAGCGCTGCCTGTGCCGCGCATCGCCTCGGCGCGGAAGTGTCGCTATGGGCGAGCGCCGGCGATGATCCGGTCGGCGATCAGCTGATTGCCGGGATCGAGGCGGAGGGCGTCGATTGCACCCATGTCCGCCGCGTCAGCGGCGCCCGTTCGGCGCTGGCTTCGATCCTGGTCGACGCGCATGGTGAGCGCATCATCGTGCCGTTCTACGACAGCAAGGCCCAGGCCGACCCCGAAGCGCTGCCGGTCGCCGACCTCTCCGCCTTCGATGCCGTGCTGGCAGACGTGCGCTGGCCGGGCGCGGCGGCACTTGCCCTGAAGGCCGCCCGCGCCGCCGGCCGTCCGGCCATCCTCGATGCCGATACAGCGCCGCTGGCGGTGCTGGAGCAGTTGCTGCCGCTGGCCTCGCACATCGTCGCCTCCGAGCCGGCGGTCCGCATCATATGCGGCCAGGCGCTGGATCTGGAGACCGCTTGCGCCGACCTTGCCTCCCGCACCGATGCCTTTGTCGCGGTGACCGCCGGCGCGTCCGGAACATGGTGGTCCGATCGTGCGGGCAGAGGCATCCGCCATGTCGAGGCGCCGAGAATAAAGGCGGTCGACACGCTGGCCGCCGGCGATGTCTTTCACGGCGCCTTTGCCGTCGGGCTGGCGGAAGCCATGCCGGTCGAGCAGGCCTTGCGCTTTGCCAGCGCCGCCGCCGCGCTCAAATGCCTGCGCTTCGGCGGCAGGCTCGGCGCGCCAAACCGGGCCGAGACACTGGCGATGGTCGCCGCGGCCTGGCCTGAACAGGCTTAGCTTTTTGCGGGATGCTCGACGGCCTGGCGGCCGAAATCGGGCGCGTCGATATCCTGGCCGGCCTCGATGATCGACCGGCGCACGGCGCGCGTCCGGGTGAACAGGTCGAAGAGCTTGTCGCCGTCGCCCCAGCGGATCGCCCGCTGCAGGAACGCCAAATCTTCCGAGAACCGCGCCAGCATTTCGAGGATGGCGTCCTTGTTGTGCAGGCAGACGTCCCGCCACATTGTCGGGTCGGAGGCGGCGAGGCGCGTGAAGTCGCGAAAACCGGAAGCGGAATATTTGATCACTTCCGTCTTGGTCACCGATTCCAGATCGTCGGCGGTACCAACGATGTTGTAGGCGATGATGTGCGGCAAATGCGAGACGATGGCCAGCGTCATATCGTGATGCTGGGGGTCCATGGTGTCGATGTTGGCGCCGCAGCGGCGCCAGAATTCCGATAGCTTCTCCATTGCGTCCGGATCAGTGTCCGGCAGCGGCGTGAAGATGCACCAGCGATTGTCGAACAGGTCGGCAAACCCGGCGTCCGGTCCCGATTTTTCGGTGCCGGCCAGCGGGTGGCCGGGAATGAAGTGGACGCCATCAGGCACATGCGGCTGCATCTGTGCGATGACAGAGGCCTTGGTCGAGCCGACATCGGTGAGAATCGCGCCCTTTTTCAGCGCCGGCGCGATTTCCTCGGCGACCGCGCCCGACGAGCCGACGGGTACCGAGACGATGACCAGATCGGCGTCGCGAACCGCTTCGTTGGCTTGTGTCGTGTAAGAATCGCCCAGCCCAAGCTCTTGCGCCCGCGCCAGTGTCGCGGCGCTGCGGGTCGAGATGGCGACATGGCTGGCAAGACCCTCGCGGCGAATGACGCGGGCCAGCGACGAGCCGATCAGGCCGATGCCGACCAGCGCGATCTTTTCAAACATCGGTGATGTCATGTTGTTTCCAGCTCTGGGCGTTCCAGCTTTTCAGGCGTTCTAGCTTTTCAGGAATGTCGTGAGCGCGGCGACAACGCCGCGATTGGCCTCTTCGGTGCCGACCGTCATACGCAGCGCGTTGGGAAAGCCGTAGCCGGAAACGCGCCGCAATATATAGCCGCGCGCCGTCAGGTAGTCGTCGGCCGCCGCCGCGGAATGCTTCTGGTCGTCGGGAAAATGGATGAGGATGAAATTGCCGACGCTGGGCGTCACCCGCAGCCCAAGTCCGGTCATCTCCTGGCTCAGCCAGGCGAGCCAGGTCTCGTTATGCGCCACGCTGCGCTCGACATGGGCGCGGTCTCGGATCGCCGCGATGCCGGCCTCGATCGCCGTCGCATTGACGTTGAAAGGGCCGCGCACGCGGTTGATCGCATCGACGATGTGCATCGGCCCGTACATCCAGCCGAGCCGCGCCCCGCCGAGGCCGATCTTGGAGAAGGTGCGCGTCATCACCACGTTCTCGGTGCTGCCGACCAGCTCGATGCCCGCCTCGTAGTCGTTGCGCCGGACATATTCGGCATAGGCCGCGTCGAGCACCAGAAGCACGTTGCGGGGCAGGCCGGCATGCAGCCGGCGCACCTCCTGGAACGGCACATAGGTGCCGGTCGGATTGTTCGGATTGGCGAGGAACACGATCTTCGTGCGCGGCGTAATTGCGGCCAGTATCGCATCGATGTCGGCGCGCTCGTCGGTCTCCTTGACCGCGATCGGCGCGCCACCTGCCGACTGGATGTAGATCTTGTAGACCATGAAGGCGTGTTCGGTGAACACGGCCTCGTCGCCCGGCGCGAGGTAGGTCTGCGCCAGCAGGCCAAGGATCTCGTCGGAGCCGTTGGAGCAGATGATGTTCTGCGGGTTGAGGCCATGCACCTCGGCGATCGCCTCGCGCAGCCGCCTCGCCGTGCCATCGGGGTAGACGTCGAGCTTTCCCGCAACCTCCCGCGCGGCCTCGATCGCCTTCGGCGACGGACCGAGCGGGTTCTCGTTCGACGACAGCTTGTAGACCTTGGCGACCCCGGCCGGCGCCGTGCTCTTGCCGGGCACGTAGGCATCTATGTCCATGATGCCCGCGCGCGGCGTTGGACGTGCCCGATCCGGTGTATGGTTCATTTTTTGCAAAATCCGTCGAAACCGCCTCCACCCGGAGGCCGCTGCGGAAATACAAGCCATGGCCCGCAATGTCGAGAGGTGGCGGCGCGACCAGCGGCCGGCCCAGCACCCGGCCCAGTGACCGGCCCAGTGGACCGGCATTGACGGCGAGCCAGGCGAGTTCTAGAAGGACAGCGACAGTTCCGTGGTGATTTGGCCGGTCGGCTTGCAGCCACGTTAAACAATTCGCTAAAGGGCCGTTTGCGTGACGTAACCGGCTTTGCGAAGGCAATGCCGGTTTTTTGTTGTCCGCTGCCGGCCGGACGAACGCATCGGCGACGCGGAGATCGGCAGCGATTTCCGAGAAAAGCACGGTGCAACAAGAGAGAATTGATGGCCGCTCTGCGCGCAGGAAAGACTAACAACGAGTTCGACACGCCGTCGAGCCCGGTGTTGCGTTTCGGGTCCGACAAGCCGCTCAAGCTCGACGCCGGCACGCTGCTGTCGCCGTTCCAGATCGCTTACCAGACCTATGGCACGCTGAATGATGCTCGCTCCAACGCCATCCTCGTCTGCCATGCGCTGACCGGCGACCAGCATGTCGCCAGCACCAATCCGGTGACCGGCAAGCCTGGATGGTGGGAGGTTCTGATCGGCCCGGGCCGGATCATCGACACGAACCGTTTCTTCGTCATCTGCTCCAACGTCATCGGCGGCTGCCTGGGTTCGACCGGCCCGGCATCGACCAACCCAGCCACCGGCAAGCCCTACGGGCTCGACCTGCCGATCATCACCATCCGCGACATGGTGCGCGCGCAGCAGATGCTGATCGACCATTTCGGCATCGAGAAGCTGTTCTGCGTGCTCGGCGGCTCGATGGGCGGCATGCAGGTGCTGGAATGGGCATCGAGCTATCCCGAGCGCGTCTTCTCGGCGCTGCCGATCGCCACTGGCGCGCGCCATTCCTCGCAGAACATCGCCTTCCACGAGGTCGGCCGGCAAGCCGTCATGGCCGACCCGGACTGGCATGGCGGCAAATATTTCGAGCACGGCAAGCGCCCGGAAAAGGGCCTGGCGGTGGCGCGCATGGCCGCCCACATCACTTATCTGTCGGAAGCCGCCCTGCACCGGAAATTCGGCCGCAACCTGCAGGATCGCGAAGCGCTGACCTTCGGCTTCGACGCCGACTTCCAGATCGAGAGCTATCTGCGCCACCAGGGCATGACCTTCGTCGACCGCTTCGATGCCAATTCCTACCTCTACATGACGCGGTCGATGGACTATTTCGACCTCGCCGCCGACCATGGCGGCCGGTTGGCGGACGCCTTTGCCGGCACCAAGACCCGGTTCTGCCTGGTGTCCTTCACCAGCGACTGGCTGTTTCCGACCGAGGAGAGCCGCTCGATCGTGCATGCGCTCAACGCCGCCGGCGCTTCGGTATCCTTCGTCGAGATCGAGACCGATCGCGGCCACGACGCCTTCCTGCTCGACGAACCGGAACTGTTCGCCGCCATCAACGGCTTCATCGGCTCGGCGGCAAGGGCGAGAGGGCTCAGCGCATGACCCCGAACAGTTGCAGGCTTTTCGGATCAGGATCATGCGCCAGGCGTCAGCGCATGACCCCGAAAAGTTGCAGACTTTTCGGATCGGGATCATGCGCCAGGCAAGGGGCGACATCATGAGCGTCAACGGCAACCAGCGCGTCGACCTCGAGGTCGTCGCCAACCTGATCCCGCCGCAATCGCGGGTGCTCGACGTCGGTTCGGGCGACGGCTCGCTGCTCGAATTGCTGCAAGACACCAAGCAGGTCGACGGCCGCGGTCTTGAGTTGTCGCAGCGTGGCGTCAACGAATGCGTGGCACGCGGCCTCTCGGTCATCCAGGGCGATGCCGACAAGGATCTCGAATTCTATCCCGACAAGGGTTTTGACTTCGTCGTCCTGTCGCAGACCTTGCAGGCCACCCGCAACCCGAAGCTGGTGCTCGACGAATTGCTCCGGATCGGCAACCGGGCGATCGTGTCCTTCCCCAATTTCGGCCACTGGCGGGTGCGGCTGTCGCTGTTCGTCAAGGGTCGCATGCCGGTGACCTCGGACCTGCCCTATTCCTGGTACGACACGCCCAACATCCACTTCTGCACTATCCGCGACTTCGTCAATCTGTGCGAGGAGCTTGGCGCTACGGTGGAAAAGGCAACCGCGCTCGACGCCAACGGTCAGAAGATCGCCCTGTCGATGCCCTGGTGGTTTTGGAACTTCTTCGGCCAGCAGGCAGTGTTCCTGCTGAAACGATAAGGCACCACGCATCTAGTCCAGGACATCGATGGCCTTGTGCGGATGTTCGACACCATCGACGAAGACGACGTCGGATTGCGAATTGTCGGTCCGCAGGGCAAGGATCGCCTGATAGGCCGGCGAATTGTACCAACCGCGCACATGCTCCCTGTCGGGGAATTCGATGACGATGAGGTGGCCTTGCCAGTCGTTCTCGATCACCTCGACATCGCCACCATGGATCAGGAACCGGCCGCCGAAGGGCTCCAGCGTGGCATCGATCTTGTGAAGATATTCGACAATCTGCGGACCCATTGTAGCTTGGCGCATATGGGCAACGGCGTAGGCGGTCATGATCTTGCTCCCTTCGGATCGAAGCCGATCAGCGGCCTCGCTAGAGCATGATGCCGAAAAGTGTGAAGCGGTTTTCGGCTCATGCTCCGTTTCTAGGACAATCTGCCCAAGCTCCGGCGGCGATGCGATTACGTCTGACGCAAAGGAATGCATGCAATTCCGCTTCGGGTTTGGCCATCTTCGCAAGATTGATTCCCGGGAAGACTGGGGGCGACGGTGTCGCATTTGAACCGCGCGCTGCACCAATTCGTCGTCTCGCGCGGGATTGAACCGTTGCACGACGCGTGACAGGAGTGGCTGTTTTTTATAACTTCACGCCGAACACCACCGAGGAGCACGGAGGGGGAAGTCCGATTCATTCGACCATCCTGAAGATCGATAGACCGGACAGGAAGGGCACATTTGCGCTGGAAGCGGCTGACGCGCCATGACCGCGAAAACGGAACGCTCTCCCCTCATCACGGTCATCACGCCGACCCACAACCGACGCGGCAAGGTGTTGCGCGCCGTCGAAAGCGTGCTTTCCCAGAGCATGCCGAGGCTAGAGCATATCGTCGTCGACGACGGCTCCACCGACGGTACGGAGGCGGCGCTGGCCCGTATTCGCGATCCGCGGCTGATCTATGTCGGCGCGAAATGGCGGGGCGCCAACGCCGCCAGGAATGCCGGCATCGAGCGGGCGCGGGCGCCGGTGGTGACCTTCCTTGATTCGGACGACGTCTACTTGCCGCATCGGGTCGAACGAACCTTGAAATGGTTTGATGACAATCCGGCGCTTCAGGTGCTGCTCTCTTCATACGTTTCAATGAAGGGAAACCGAGCCACCAACAGCGTCAACCGGACTGCATTTCTGACCCCGTCAATGCTGGAGCGAGCGGTGGTGGCACAGACGGCCTTCGTCGCCGGCTCCGCGATAACGGCCCGTCGCGACGCCTTGCTGGCGATCGGCGGCTACGACAGCGACATCACCCGGATGCAGGATCGGGAATTGTTGCTGCGCCTGGCAAGACGCTTCGGCGCGCAATTGTCCAGGGATATCGACTGGACGAAACACAGTTCGCAGAATTCGATTTCTGGCCGCAGGGCGGGTTACGTCGAAGCCTATGCGGACCTGATGGGCAAACACCCGCATATCGCCCGCTGCTACCCTCACGTCCCGCCATTCATGATCACGCGGCAGATCATCGCCGATCTACTCAAAGGCCGGATACCTGAGGCCTTCGCAGGCTACATGGCCAACCGCTCGTCGGAAGCGCTTGGCTATTCATTGCCGGAACTGATCAATGGCTACGTCCATGGCCGGCGTTGGCGTCGCGATCTCTACGATGAAGTTCGCGACTAGTTTGCCGCAGCGCCGGCGCGGCCGACGATTTACCGGTCGAGTTCCGGGAAATATGGATCAGACAGGGACCGCCTGTCCCGCTCGCCTTGCAGGCAGTCGATCGGCGCATCCGTCTCGATGGGGGTGACCTTGGCCTTGTCCTGAATGCCGCTCACTTCGAGGATCAGCTTGCGCCGGATCGCCGTCGAGAACTCCGCGGACGCATAAATCGGCAGCACGAAGGAACCGGGCCCGCCGGTCACGCACTGCGCATAATACTGGTCGAGATGGCTGAAGGTCGGCGACGGCTTGATCAGGATCGGCAGACCGTTGATGATTATGCCCTTGGCAATGGCCGCATCGCGCGTGGCGGTGACCGGCGGCCCGATATTGTTGGGACCGTCGCCCGATATGTCGATGACGCTGCGTTCGCCGACGAAATCCGTCCTGTCGAACAGCCCGGCGCCGAAGGCAAGCGCGGTCGAAATCGAGGTGCCGCGAAAACTCCGGAACGGGCGCGCCGCGACCTTGTCGGCAAAGCGGTTGGCGCTCTCGGCGCTGTCGATGACCTGCCAGCTGATGACCGCGTCATCGCGCACCGTGCCGGCCCATTCGAAATAGGCAATCGCGATACGGCCTGTATTGCCGGAACGGACAGCCTGGATGAAGTCGGGGTGCCGCAGCGCTTCGACATAGCCGGCGCGTTGCAGGGCGAACTCCGTCTCGTCCATCGACAAGGAGATGTCGACCGCCAGCACCAGCTCGACGTCGACGGCCAATGCCTCCGGTGGCGAGCCGACGGGAGTTGCCTGGGCGCAGGCAAGGCAAGCAAGCAGGCGCAGCGCATCAAGCATGGCCAATGCCAGGTTGTTTCTCCGGGAAATCTTCCATTGTGATCGCGGCAAAATAAGGTTTTGCGCCCGCAACCAGGGAAACAGCCTATTTTTTGCGCCGAGCCGCTACCGGCGGCGGTTCGATCGCGCCGGCCCTGACTCGGACCGGCTTCAGCGCCGGCGCGTCGGGATCCTTCACGATCGTCAGGCCGCGCGGAAAGAATTGGTTGTTGTGCTGGCCGCGCCCGATGTTGATGATTGCGGCTCCCTTCAGGTGCTTTTCCAGCATTGCCAGCACACGCAGCAGCGACGGGCCGTCGAACGCGTCCATCGCTTCGTCGATGATCACCCATTTCGGCTGCCGTAAGGCGAGCCTGGCGACGCCCAGCAAGCGCTGTTCGTCATCGCCCAGCTCATGGTCCCAGCGCCCGACACGGTCGAGCGACCCCGACAGCCGTTCAAGGCCGACCTCGGCCAATACAGCCGAAATCTCGGCATCACTCGCCGGCGCATGCCCGTTCGCGTGGTTGAGCACCTCGCGCAACGTGCCGGCCGGCAAGTACGGGACACGCGGCACGAAGATGAGGGTTTCTCCAGCCGGCAGGCCGATCTTTCCGCTGCCCCAGGGCCAAAGCCCGGCAATGGCGCGGAAGAACAGCGTCTTGCCCGCCCCCGGTTCGCCGGTGATCATGACGCGCTCGCCGGGGCGGATTTCGACATGCTGGTCGGAGAGTTTGGTGCAGCCTTCGGGCGAGGCCACTTGGAGCTTCTCGAACGTCAGGCTGCCATTGGTATTTTGATCGAAGCTGATACGCTTTTCGGTGTCGTGCAGCACATCGGTTTCATAGAGCGCGATGCGGAAGTCGGCGACGCGCATCAGCGTGGCGCGCCAGTCGGCGATGCTGCCGATATTGTTGATGAACCATCGCAACGAAGAGTGGACCTGGTTGAAGGCGCCGACCGCCATCATCAGCCCGCCAAAGCTGATATCCCCCGAGAAATAGACCGGCGAGGCAACCAGGATCGGCGCCACCACCGTGATCCAGCCATAGGTGTCGGTCACCCAGGAGAGGTTGATCTGGGCGGTATAGATGCGCCGCATGGCGCCCAGCACCGTACCGAGGTCGAGTTCGAGCCGTCGCCTGGCATCGGCTTCGCCGTGGTAAAGCGCGATGGCATCGACATTCTCGTTGACGCGCACCATCGAGGAGCGCAGCTCCGCCTCCCGTGTGTAACGGTCGCTGTTGAGGCGGATCAGCGGCCGTCCGACCAGCCAGCTCAGCCAGGAAGCCGTGCCGGCATAGAGGAAAGCCGCCCAGACCATGTAGCCCGGTATGGCCAGCGACCAGCCGTTAACGTGGAAGACGAAGCCCGACGACAGTTGCCACAGCACGCCGACGAAGGACACCAAAAGGATGAGCGACTGTAAGAGACCGACGCCGAGATCGGTCGACAGGTCCGAGAGATGCGCGGCATCCTGCTGCATGCGCTGGTCGGGGTTGACGCCGATGGCACCGGCATTGGCAAGCCTGAAGGCGCGCGCCGGCCGCATCCATTGGTCGATCAGGTCCAGCGTCAGCGCCTCGCGCAACTTCAGCCGGATCATCTGGTTGAGCCAGGTCTGGCCGATATTGAGCACCAGAAGCCCGCCGGCGATCATCGCAAAGACGACGAGCTGATGCACGAAGGCCGCCATGTCGCGGCGCGCGAGCGCGTCGTAGAAGGGCTGGTTCCAGCGGTTGAGCAGGACCTGGCCGATCGACGTCGCGATGATGACGGCCATGATGCCGACCGACGTCCACAGCAACCATTTGCGAACCGGCGACGCCACCAGCGCCTTTCTGATAGTCGCCACCTGGTCGCGCAGGCTGCTGGCTTCGACGGCAACGGGCTGGACCGCGGCGCCCTTTTCCGGTTGATCAGCCATATCGGAGGTCCTTAACGTTCAGAAGCGATGCTGAAACCGGATGAAGACAACAAGCGGCATTCGCATATCAATCTGGCTGCGAATTCACGACGACAGATAGGTTGGGAAATGTCGCACGATGCAAATTTCCGCCGTGATCACGAAGGTTTCACCTGGCGGGCCGATGCAGTGCCCTCGGCCCGGCGGCCGAGCCGCGTCGCGCCATGCGGCGACAGCACCGGCACGAAGACGCGGCGAGACGCGCGCTGCGCCACCGGCACGCCTTGATAGAGCCGTTTCTGCGCCTCGACGACGATGACGCCGGAAAAGATCGGCCACAGCCGCCGGCCGGCGCGCTCCAGCACATTGTGGAAGCGCATCATGAAGCGCCGCCGCGATGGCGGGAAGAACAGCGCATCCGACCAGGCCGCCGGCGTGAAATTCGCCTCGCGCAGCAGTTCCGTGAGCTGCCCGCGCGAGAACGGTCGCCCATTGCCGAACGGCGTATGCTCGAAACGCGCCCAGACACCGCGCCGGTTCGGCACGACGATGACGACGCGCCCGGCGGGCGACAACACCCGCCAGATCTCATTCAGCGTTTCGCGCGGATTCTCGACATGTTCGAGCGAATGGACGAGCAGCATGCGGTCGATGCAGGAATCGACCAGCGGCAGTTCCTCGTCGAAAACCAGGGCCGTCGCCGTCGGTCCTGTCGTCGGCCAGACGACGGCGCCCTGCGTCGCCGGCATGAAGGCAAAGACCCGCTCGGCATCGGAGCCGAACCGCTCCAGCCAGGGCAATGTGTAGCCGAGGCCGACCAGCCGCTCATTCGGGACAGTGGCCCATATCGACGACAGCGCCATGGTGATCGAGTGCTCGGCGAACCGGCCGAGCGTTGTCGAATAGAAGGAGCGAAGATCGACGATGTCGGAATGCATGTCAGGGATGTAGCCGTGATATCGGCCGGATTCAACAAAGGCTCCGAGGCGGCCGCCATATCCCTGGAGTGACACTTGCCATCTCCGGGAGTGGCACTCGTCATCTCCGGGAGTGACACTTGTCATCTCCGGGATGACATCCGCACGCCGGCGCCCTATGTCTG
Organism: Mesorhizobium sp. B283B1A; assembly: GCF_020165735.1. NCBI lineage: Bacteria > Pseudomonadati > Pseudomonadota > Alphaproteobacteria > Hyphomicrobiales > Phyllobacteriaceae > Mesorhizobium > Mesorhizobium sp. B283B1A. Next base: position 71,742 of record NZ_JAIUIQ010000009.1, on the reverse strand, counting down.
CGGCGACAGATGGAGAGATGCAATGCCGGTCGAAATCGAACAGTTCATGTGCCGCAGCGACAATTTCGGCGTGCTGGTGCATGACCGCAAAAGCGGCCAGACCGCGATCATCGACGCGCCCGAGGAGGCGCCTATCCTGGCGGCGATCAAGCGCACCGGCTGGACGCCGACGATGATCCTGACCACGCATCACCACATGGATCATGTCGAGGCCAATCTGGCGTTGAAGGAACGCTTCAAGCTGCGCATCGTCGGCCCGGAGGCGGAAAAGGCCAAGATCCCCGGCATCGACGAAACCGTCGAAGAGGGCTCGGTCCTGCATCTCGGCGAGGAGCGCATCGAGGTGATCGCAACCCCCGGCCACACCGCCGGCCATGTCTCCTATCACCTGCCGGCATCGAAGGTTGCGTTCACCGCCGACACGCTGTTCGCGCTCGGCTGCGGGCGGCTGTTCGAGTGCAAGCCGCCAGTGATGTATGAATCGCTGACGAAGCTTGCGGCACTTCCGGCCGCCACGGTCATCTATTGCGGCCACGAATATACGCTCGCCAACGCCCGTTTCGCGCTGACCGTCGATCCGACCAACTCGGCGCTGAAGGAGCGCGCCGCCAGGATCGAGGCGCTGCGGGCCGACAACAAGCCGACGCTGCCGACGACGATCGGCGAGGAACTGTCGACCAATCCCTTCCTGCGCTGGCACGATCCGGCAATCCGCAAGCATCTCGGCATGGAAAAGGCCGGCGATGCCGAGGTGTTCGCCGAGATCCGCAAGCGCAAGGACAACTTCTGAGCGCCGCGTCAGCATGACCGGCTCCGCGGAAATCATCGCAACGCTCGGCCTGAAACCGCATCCGGAAGGCGGCTGGTACGCCGAGACCTTTCGCGACGCCGCCGGCGGTGCGCGCGGCCATTCGACCGCCATCTATTTCCTGCTGGAACAGCACCAGGTCTCGGCATGGCACCGGGTCAAGGACGCCGCAGAGGTCTGGCATTTCCATGCCGGCGCACCGCTGGCTTTGTCGATGTGGGAAGAAGGCAGTGCCGTCATCGAGCAGGTGCTCGGCATCGAACTCACGGCGGGCGAGCGGCCGCAGATCGTCGTGCCGGCGGGCTGCTGGCAATCGGCACGCAGCCTGGGCGAATGGACGCTGGTCGGCTGTACCGTGGCACCGGGGTTCGATTTCGCAGCTTTTGAGCTGGCGGAGCCGGGCTGGCGGCCGAAACCGGCCAGGTAAGAATCCAACTAGCCCCTGCTTGCTCGATATCGGCCAGCACAACGCGCATTGCGTTCTTTTAAGATGTCGGTAGGTTCTCCACAAATGTTTGCGTAGGGCACGGCATGAAGGCCTCAAAGATTACAACTGTGGATTTTTTCGACGATCTAGCTTCTCCTTACGCGAGGAAACGCTTTTTCTGGGGTTTCGTCTTCTTCGCAGCTCTCTGCATAGCTGTAATCGTACTTGTCCGGACGTACCTCCCTGAGGGCGGCTTTAGAGAAGTTATCGACGCTCTTGCGACCAACATTTTGGCCTCTGTCCTGATCATTCTTGGATTCTATGTCCTATATATGCATTTTATTGGGCCTAATGCCGGCTCACGAGAAGTTATTGCTACACGACCGCGGGACATTCGAGAACGAATTGAGGCACTCCCCGTTGGGACTCGTTACTATGCATTTTGGGGGAGGTCGGGGTCGTACTTCAGGTCAGCACCTCTTTTGAAATTGGATGAGCAGGCGCGCAAAGACAAACTGATAACGGACGTGGACGTTGTCCTTCCAGATCCCATGGATGCACGGCTGATAAAATCTTACCGAGAAATCTTACTCTCTCTCGGCGAAAACCCTGAGGGCAATCCACTTCTAGCCAACGTGCTGGCGACCAGTATGGCGTGTGCAATCATTAGCGCCAATAACAAGTACATTCGAATTAGAGTCTTCTACTCTAAGTTCTTGCCTGCCTTTCGGGTGGATATGTCCGAAAACGGAGCAATTCTGACACAGGATGATCCGGGCAAGTCTGCCTTGTTTTTTGAGGCAAAGTCAGAATTTCACGAGATGTTTCGCACCACGGTAAGAAACGAAATGGCAGTATCGACAGAGGTGAAGTGGGACGAATCTTTGTTCGAGGGATTGGGTCTCGTCGAAAAATCCTGCGACAAGCAGACCCTCAACGCGTTCGGCATCAAGCTAGATGACGTCGACAATCTTCAGCAGGAAGTTGCCACAATGATCACTAAACGGCCGCACAGGTACAAATGAGAGACATCATCTCTGCCATTGCCAGAATAGAGGAGTTCAGAATCCATCCATTAGGCTTCTTTTACCTACTCGACAAACAGCAGGATGGGGTTGCACGCCGAATTCATGTATGGCCAGCCGGGAGCGCTAGTAAGCCGGGAAATGACCGCCACCAGCACTCGTTCGATATCAATTCTACCGTGTACGCCGGTCGTATCCGCAGCGAAATCTTTAGCTTCGTGGAGAGGCAAGATGGGAACGAACACGAATTCCGCGTCAGCTATAAGAATGGAAACTCTGTACTTTCGTCGACAGGTCGTAAGGGAATTCTTGATTCTATTTGCATGTTCGAAACTAGCGGAGGAAATAGCTACTTCCTTCAATCAGGAATAATACACAGAGTTACAGTTTTGGAGCGACCTTGCGTGACTCTCCTGAGAACCAAAGAGACAGGCATAACAATTTTCTCTTACGGGAACGACGTAGCAGAGCCACCATTCGAGCGCAGGCTCGTCGGTAAGGCCGAGGCAAAAAATATCGTTCACATTCTGGAGTCCGTGCGTTCGGAAGCTACCGTGGGTTCAGAGTGGCCTGAACCAAAGTAGGGGTCGGCAATCAGCTGAGCTCGTTCGTTTGGAGCGATTGGGTTCAGCTCTACCCCAGCAGGAAACCCAGCGTAATTGCGAGCTGGGCGGCGTAATACAGCACCCACACCGCCAAGCGCATCCAGGCGCGATGCGGCGAGATCGCGGCGACCAGGAACTTTTCCGTGGCGAGCAGAGCATCCGATGCCATGAACAGCACGGCGCCGCCGATTACCCAGGCGCTGCTCGTCGTCAGCGCCGACATGCCCATCGCCAGGATCGCCACGACATAGATAGCGATCGGAATGCGCAGGCCTGGGCCGACCCGGCGCCAGAGCGCGGCAAACGTGATGATCACGAACACCGCCATCGCCAGCGCGATCGCGCCGCGCCAGGATTCGGCGCCGAGAACGCCCAATCCGTCGCCACTGCGCAGGAACAACGCGACATAGACGATGTGGGCGATGAGAAAGCTCGCCAGCCCGCCCAGAAACGCCTTCTCGCCGTCGCGCGACAGGAAGGCGTCGCCGACGGCGCTGAGCGCAAGGGCGGCCACCAGCAACAGCGGGCCGCCTTGCAACACCGAAAGCACGGCGAGCATCGCCACGGCGAGCGTCTTTGCCGCCGAGCGGGCAAGGCTTAGCGGCATGCCGAGCGTGAAAGCGTAGATGACCGCCGCCACCAGCGAGAAGATCAGCGTCGCATTGGCATTGGCGTCGATGCCGCCGGCAAACGGCATCGTCATGCCCGGGCTCCGGTTTCGGATGCGCGGGCTCCGGTTTCGGATGCCCCGGCCTCGCTTTGGCCTGCTGCCGGCTTGCGCAGGAACAGCGATTTTGCCGCCAGTGCTGCCCCGCCGGTGATGAGCATGCAAGCGGCCAGGATGCGCAGCGACGGTTCGGCGACGCCGGCCGCGATCAGCACCAGCGTCGACAGCAGCGGCGCCGCATAGCTCGCGGCGCCCAGCACCTGGATGTTGCCGCGCTTGACGCCAATGTCCCAGGCGTAGAAGGCGGCGCCTACCGGCATCAGGCCAAGCCCGAGCACGGCGAGCCACTGGCCGGCACCGTCAGGCAGCACCGTTTGTTCCAGCAGCAGATGGCAGGCGAGCGACAACACAGCCGTTGCCGCGCAGAACCAGGTGACGATCGAGGTCGGCACTGAAGGAAAGCGCCGCGACAGCAGCGAATAGGACGACCACAAGAAGGCGCAGACGGCGGCCATGGCGTAGCCGAAGGCGTAGCGCGCGTCGAAGGCCAGCCCGCCGCCCTTGGTGACGATCAGCACCGTACCGGCAAGGCCAAGCAGCGCGCCGACGACATGGTTCCACGCCAGTTTTTCGCCCGGCATCAGCGCCGAACCGAGCACGATCAGCAGTGGCCAGAGATAGGCGATCAGGCTCGCCTCGACGGCAGGCGCGTTGCGCAGCGCGGTGAAGTAGAAGAAATGGTAGCCGAACAGGCCGGCAATGCCGATCAGCCAGACCTGTGGTGGTATTTTCTGGCTTTTATCCGAGGCCGGCATGAAAAGGCGCGCGACAAGCCCAACCCCAGTGCCGATCGAGAAGGTGATCGCCGACAACAGGAACGGCGGCACCTTTCCGGACGAGTCCGTGAGCAACGCCAAAAGCGCCCACATGGCGACCGCCGAAAAGCCGATCAGTGTTGCGCGCCCCATTCCGTCTCCAGTGGCGCGCCTCATTCTGTCGCCAGTGGCGGGCCTGGTCTATTGCACTGCTTCGAAACGTCCGGCGCTGATGGTCAAGGTGCCGATCTGCGTGCCGACCGTGGCATGGATCGGCGCATATACCCCGGTTTGGCCGAGCGGCGCAAACGTCACCATCATGCGGCTTTTGTTCTTGAGATAATTGAGTGCCTTGCGGCCCTTGCGATAGCCCGCCACCGGCTCGAAGCCCATCCGGCAAGTGACGGTGTCGCCCTTGTAGCCCGGCACCGATATCGTGCCTTTCGAATCGTAGGTCAGCGTCAAGTCGGCACGCATCTCGCCATCGTAGAACTTGACCTTGCGGCCGCAGACCTGGTCGAGACTTTCGGCATGGATGACGGTCGCCGCCATCGGATCGAGCACCGACGCCAGGTCGCCGGCGCCGATCGGCACCCAGGCCTTCGGGTCGCGCTTGCCAGGCGCCGGGACGACCTGCGTCGAGGTCACGTTGCCATTGGCGAAGCGAATGTCGATCGCCGATGCCTTCTTGCCCGAAGTGTAGTCGGCGCGGAACGCCTCCGGCACCATCTTCTGGCCCGAAATCGTGCCCTTGGACGAGATCGTGCCGCGCGTATCGTCGAACAGTTTGGCCAGGCCAGCGGCCGAAACGCTGCCTTCGATCGCGTAGGCGCCATTCTCGTAGTGGCTCGCGAAGGTTGATCTCGCGATCGAGAGACCAAGGAACGACACGGTGTACTCGCCCTTGAAGGACTGCGGCGAGGCCGCCGATGCGGCGGAGGGCAAGGCGATGGCAAGCACGGCAACAAATGCACGAGACGAACGAGGCATGGCGGGATCGGATCCTTGATTTTCGGCCGGAGGCGGGCAACTCCGGTCTGGCATGTCCCTATGAGACCGCTTATAGGGTGAATTCCGGCCTTAATATGAAATGCCGGGCGCTTCCGTGGGGAAGCCGGAGCTTGACGCCCCGGTGAAATGCAACTATGGAACGCCAACTTTTTCCATAAGGCCGCCTGACCAGAACCGCGCGCCACCCGGCGTGGGCACAAAGGTTTGGCAGGTCCCGAGAGAACTGAAGGTTAGAACCATGTCCCGCACCTGCGAACTCACTGCCAAGGCAGTCCAGACCGGCAACAATGTGAGCCACGCCAACAACAAGACCAAGCGTCGCTTCCTGCCGAACCTCGTCAATGTGACGCTGATCTCGGAAGCGCTGAACCAGAACGTGCGCCTGCGCATCTCGGCCAACGCGCTGCGTTCGGTCGAACATCGCGGTGGTCTCGATGCTTTCCTCGCCAAGGCCGACGTCAAGGAACTGTCGCAGCGTGCGCGCCTGCTGAAGAAGCAGATCGCCAAGAAGCTGGCCGAGCAGGTCGCTGCCTGACATCGTTTAAAGGCGGGGGACAACCGCCCTGACCAACCTCTTGTTGGTCTCCGGTCAACATCTTGTTGGTCTCTGGCCAACCCCTTTTTGGCCTCTGGGGCATCGGATAGAAGCCGCAAGGTTTGACAATCCGATGCTCGAATACGAGCGAGCATAATGCTCCGCTGGTTCCATTACCCAGGATAAAAAAATGACTTCATTTTCGCGGTATTTGCCCTTCGTGGCCGCCATGGCGCTTGTCGTCGTGGCATCGAACATTCTCGTGCAGTTCCCGATGCAGGGCCAGATCGGCAGCCTGTCGCTGGCCGACCTTTTGACCTGGGGCGCTTTCACCTACCCCTTCTCCTTCCTGGTCACCGACCTCGCCAACCGCCGCTATGGCCCCGCCGTGGCGCGTCGGATCGTCTTTGTCGGCTTCATGACAGCGGTGGTCTGCTCGATCGTCGTTCCGCCCTTCCTGTTCCGTCATGGCCTGATCGAATTCGAGACCGCCGCCGACCGGCTGGTGCGCATCGCGGCGGCTTCCGGGGCGGCATTCCTCTCCGCGCAATTGCTCGACGTCACCGTGTTCAACCGTTTGCGTCGGCAGAGCTGGTGGCGGGCGCCGATCGTCGGCACGCTGGTCGGCTCCGTGTTCGACACCATGGTCTTCTTCACCGTCGCATTCTCCGCCGCTTTCGCCTTCGCTGGCCCCAATGACGGTTTTGCCCTCGAAACGGCGCCGCTGTTGGGTGTTTTCCATGTCGACGCGATGCGCTGGGTTTCCTGGGCGCTGGGCGACCTCTCGGTGAAGCTGATCATTGCCGTGGTGGCACTCATCCCCTACCGGCTGCTCGCTGCCCGCTGGAGCCAGCCGGCGGTCGCGGCTTAAACCATGATCCCGAAAAGTGGCCTCCGGTTTTCCGAAAAGATCGTGGTCAGACAAGGCCCATGATCCCCTGGGTCCAGCTCGATTCGGCAAAGACCGGGGATGGCGCGCAGGAGCTTCGCCTCAAGCGGCGCGGTTCCGAATTCTCGATCATGCTCGGCACCAACGAGCTGATGAACAGCCGCCTCAGCGGCTCCGAGGAAGCGCTGGCCAGGCTTTCCTGCCGGAAGATTGCCCGCCATCGCCAACCGAGGGTCCTCATTGGCGGGCTTGGCATGGGTTTTACCCTGCGCGCCGCTCTCGCCGAATTGGGCAGTGACGCCGGTATCGTCGTCGCGGAACTGGTGCCGGCGGTGGTCGCCTGGGCACGTGGCCCGATGGCGGAAGTGTTTGGCGGCTGTCTCGACGATCCCCGGGTCACGGTCCAGGAGACCGATGTCGGAGATCCGATACGGTCCGAGCCCTCCCGCTGGGACGCCATCCTGCTCGATGTCGACAATGGCCCCGAAGGCATCGTCCACAAGCGCAACGATGCGCTCTACAGCCTGACAGGCCTCAAGGCCGCACGCACGGCGCTGAAGCCTGGCGGCGTGCTGGCGGTGTGGTCGCAAGGTCCGGACAGCGGCTTCACGCGGCGGCTGAAGCAGGCTGGCTTCGTCGTCGAAGAGGTCGCCACGCGCGCCAACGGCAAGCGCGGCGCGCGTCACGTCATCTGGATCGCCACCAACGGCTCGCGATCCTGATCGGACGCCGTCGTAACTCTGTTGATGAACAGTCGACCCCCACTCAGTCGAGCTTCGCTCGACGGAGTGGGGGAAGGCGCCCGACGTGGGGGAAGGCGCCCGACCAAATCGAATTCCACCGAAGATCGAACCCGCCGTTGAAACCGTCAACGTCAATCCTCGTGGAGAATAAATTCCAGATAGAGGTTGCGCTGCAGGATCGAGTGGTTGTCGTCGGAGATCAGCGACACCATCAGCGCGCCGTCGTCGCGGGTCCAGACGTCGAGCCCTTCCATATTGTCGATCTGGTAGCCCATGTCGGCTTCCAGCAGCACCGGCCCGTCGGCGATGGCGCCCTTTTCGACGCTTTCGCCATAGATACGCCGCAGCCGCATCTTGAGGCCGCCTGCCATCGAGAAGCTGCGCTCCAGGAGCAGCAGGTCGCCATCCGGCAGGAACGCACCGTCGGTGATGTCGAAATCACCGTTGCGCTTGACGGTGAACACGCCCTTGTGCGGCCCTTCGATGATGGCGGCATAGATATTGCCTGATTTGTCGAGGCTCTTCTCCGACACCACCACCAGCCCGCCCTCATGCTGGCCATTGGCATTGGCATGGGTGACGGTCTCGAAACCGCGATTCTGGCGCAACTCCCAGGCTGGTATGAGGAAATCCAGCTGCTTGAACGGCGCCTTCATGTCACTCGGGTCGATCTTGAACTGGGCGATGCGATGGTTGCGTTCGAAGCCGACCGTGGCGATGCCGTCCTTGACGTCGAGCCCTTCGGCGTCGACCATCCATTTCTCGTCGATCGGCTGGCCGTTTTCATCGACCATCTGCTGCATGCGGAAATTCTGGATGCCGGACGGCCGCTTGTCGGCGTCGCGAACCACCGTGCCGAAGAACCAGAAGCCCGTGTCGGCCACCCCTATGAAATCGCCGCCCGCCTTCACGAAGCGGAAGGCCGACAACGCACCGAAATCGCGCGTCGGCGAGGTCATCTCCAGGCCGCCGACGAATTCGAGCGGGCCGAACTGCTTGTCGGCGCGACCGATATGAAACCGGGTGATCGGGCGGGCCGAGATCTCGACCGGCTCGACGGAGCTGGAGCGGGCCGGACCGGCGGGCGCCGAATCGATGCCGGCGAACAGGGCGATGGCAGCGAAAAGCGTCCGTCGAAAACCGCCCCGCGAAAGGATCATCCGGCGCGCCGCATGCCGCCACGCCGCGTGTCGCGCGCGCTTTCCTCGGCAAACAGCGAGGCCAATTGCTCGGTCATGGCGCCGGCCAGTTCCTCGGCATCGACGATGGTGACGGCGCGCCGATAATAGCGCGTGACGTCATGGCCGATGCCGATGGCCAAGAGTTCGACCGGCGAGCGCGTCTCGATCAGTTCGATGACGGCGCGCAGATGGCGTTCCAGATAGTTGCCCGGATTGACCGACAGCGTCGAATCGTCGACCGGCGCGCCGTCCGAGATCATCATCAGGATCTTGCGCTGCTCTGGCCGGGCGATCAGGCGGTTGTGTGCCCACAGCAGCGCCTCGCCGTCGATGTTTTCCTTGAGCAGGCCTTCGCGCATCATCAGGCCGAGATTGCGCCGTGCCCGCCGCCACGGATGGTCGGCGGATTTGTAGATGATGTGGCGCAAATCGTTGAGACGTCCGGGGTTCGGCGGCTTGCCGTCCTTCAGCCACTTCTCGCGCGCCTGCCCGCCCTTCCACGCCCGCGTGGTGAAGCCGAGGATCTCGACCGAGACGCCGCAGCGTTCCAGCGTGCGCGCCAGGATGTCGGCGCAGGTGGCGGCGACCGTGATCGGCCGGCCGCGCATCGAGCCGGAATTGTCGAGCACCAGCGTCACCACCGTGTCGCGGAATTTGGTGTCGCGCTCCTGCTTGAAGGACAGCGGCTGCATCGGGTCGATGACAACGCGCACCAGGCGGGCCGGGTCGAGGTAGCCCTCTTCCAGGTCGAAATCCCAGGACCGGTTCTGCTGCGCCATCAGCCGGCGCTGCAGCCGGTTGGCGAGCCGCCCGACGACGCCGGACAGATTGGCAAGCTGCTTGTCGAGGAAGGCGCGCAGCCGGTCGAGTTCTTCCTCTTCGCAAAGCTCCTCGGCGCCGACCGTCTCGTCGAAAGCGGTGGTGAAGACCTTGTAGTCGATTTCCTTCGGCAGGTTGGTGAAGGGATTGTCGTTGCGGCGCGCCTCGCCGGGCGTCTCGGCATCGGCATCGTCGTCGTCGGAGAGATCGTCGGCGGTGGCGTCGGACGCTTCCGTCTCCGACGACTGCTCATCGTCTGCCGAAGCCTCGGCATCCTCGGACTGCGACTGCTCGGAGCCGGAATCCTCTTCGCCGCCCTCCTCGCTCTGCTCCTCGCCTTGCGGCTGGTTGTCGTCATTGTCCTCGGAGTCTTCCGTCTCCTGGTCGTCGCCGAGTTCCTCGGCCATCTCCATGGAGGCGAGCATCTCGCGCACGACCCGGGCGAAGGCCTGCTGGTCGTCGAGCTTGGCCGAAAGCCCGTCGAGATCGGCTTTGGCCTTTTCCTCGACCCAGGGGCGCCAGAGCTCGACCAGCCGCTCGCCGCTCTTCGGGATCGACCGGCCGGTCAGCTTCTCGCGCACCATCAGCGCCAGCGCTTCCTCGATCGGTGCGTCGGCCTTGTCCTTGACGTCGATGAGGTTGGCCTTGGCGTATTTGTCCTCCAGCATCGAGCCGATATTGTCGGCGACGCCTTGCATGGCGCGGCTGCCGATCGCCTCGACGCGGGCCTGCTCGACCGCGTCATAGATGGCGCGGGCCGCCTTGCCCTCCGGCGCCAGCTTGGTGTGGATGCGCTGATCGTGGCAGGCGCGCTTCAGCGCCATGGAATCGCCGAGGCCGCGGGTAATCGCAATGTCGGTCTTCGACGCCTTCTTCGGCAGTTCGGGCAGTCTCGCGCGGCTGCCGGCGAGCGCCGGCCTGTCCTTGGCGAAGCCGACTTCCATTTCCTTGTCGCCGGCAATGGCGCGCATGCAGACGGTGACGGCGCGCTTGAAGCTGTCGGCTTCAGAACCCGTCTTCGACTTGTTGCGCGTGTTGTCGCCCGGACCCGCCATCGAGACTCTGCTTAGCCCAGCACCACGTTGGCGGCGCTCTCCGGCAGATCCTCGCCGAAGGCGCGCTGGTAGAACTCGGCCACCACCGAACGCTCCAGTTCGTCGCACTTGTTGAGGAAGGTCAGCCGGAACGCCATGCCGATATTGCCGAAGATCTCGGCATTCTCGGCCCAGGTGATGACGGTACGCGGGCTCATCACGGTCGACAGGTCGCCGTTGATGAAGGCAGAGCGCGTCATGTCGGCGACGCGCACCATCTTGTTGACGATGTCCTTGCCCTTGCCGTCGCGATAGTGCTTGGCCTTGGCCAGCACGATGTTCACTTCATTGTCGTGCGGCAGATAGTTCAGCGTGGTGACGATCGACCAGCGGTCCATCTGCGCCTGGTTGATCTGCTGCGTGCCGTGATAGAGGCCGGTGGTGTCGCCGAGACCCACGGTGTTGGCGGTCGAAAACAGCCGGAATGCCGGATGCGGACGGATGACCCGGCTCTGGTCGAGCAGCGTCAGGCGGCCCGACGATTCCAGGACGCGCTGGATGACGAACATCACGTCCGGACGGCCGGCGTCATATTCGTCGAAGCAGAGCGCGACATTGTGCTGGTAGGCCCATGGCAGGATGCCGTCGCGGAATTCGGTGATCTGCAACCCGTCCTTGACGACGATGGCGTCCTTGCCGACCAGGTCGATACGGCTGACATGGCTGTCGAGGTTGACGCGCACGCAGGGCCAGTTGAGCCGGGCGGCGACCTGTTCGATATGGGTCGACTTGCCGGTGCCGTGATAGCCCGAGACCATGACGCGGCGGTTGTAGGCGAAGCCGGCAAGGATAGCCAAAGTGGTCGCCTTGTCGAACAGATAGTCCGGATCGATATCCGGCACATGTTCGCTGGTTACCGAATAGGCCGGCACCACCATCTTGGAGTCGAAGCCGAACTTGTCCTTCACCGAGACCGTCGTGTCGGGCAGGTTGGCGATGTCGCGATCGACCTTGTTCATATCTCTCAACGTCTCCACGGGCGAAACGTCCCGTTTCGCCGGCAATCGATTTTGTTCGGGGGCGGTCTTAAAGCCTTTTCCACCCTTATGAAAGTTGGAAAACGACACAAACCGTAGGGTCGCTCAGCACAGGCCCGCCTGTTTGAGCACGCGATAGGCCTGCAGCACATCGCGGAACCGGTCTTCCGAACCTCTGTCGCCGCCATTCGCATCCGGATGGTGACGCTTCACCAGTTCCTTATAGCGCGCCTTGATATCCTTGCCAGTCGCCTTTGTATCAAGGCCAAGCGTTTCCAGCGCCTTGGCCTCAAGCGGCTTGGCCTTGCGCTCGCGCGCCTCGCGCGGATCCTTCGGCCCCTTGAACAGGTCGAACGGGTCGCGCATGCGGTTGTAATAGCCAGCGCGGCCGGAGCGCATCTGCGCCATGTCGGGCGACGACCGTGTCGAGGCGCCGTTGACGCCCATCTTCCAGGTCGGCCGGTGGCCGGTCATGGCTTCCTTCTGGAAGCGCGCCACCTCGGTGTCCGGCACGCCGGAGAAGTAGTTGAAGCCCTTGTTGTACTCGCGCACATGGTCAAAGCAGAAGCGGAAATACTCGCCCTCCTTCATGCGCCCGACCGGCGCGCGATGAGTGCCCGCCTCCTTGCAGCCGTCCCACTGGCAAATCGGCGAATGCGACTTCAGCTCCGCGTCCTTGTCGGGGCGGACGCGAATCTTCTCGAAATATTTGGGATACGGCTTCATCTTACCCATTTATGGGGCGTTCGCAGATGCGAAACAAGAATTGACATTTTCGCGATCATCGCCCTAACCGCTGAATCGCGGCATAAAGCAGGCGAATGGCGGATTTTGTTGCGCGGTAGCGACCCCCGTATGAACCGGTTTGCGGTTTTCACGCTGGCGTGCCGGCCATATGTGGTGAACGGAGACGACTATGTCCATACAGGCGACCATGGAAGACAAGCTCAACAAGGCATTTTCGCCGGAGCGGCTGGTGATCATCAACGAAAGCCATCTCCATGCCGGCCACCATCATCACGGCTCCGACCATCACGGCACCTACGACGGCACCGGCGAGACGCATTTTCGCGTCCGTGTCGTCTCGTCCGCCTTTGCCGGCATGAACCGCATCGACCGCCACCGCGCCGTCAACGAACTGCTCGCCGACGAGTTGAGGGCCGGCGTGCACGCGCTGGCGATCGAACCGGCGGCTCCCGGCGAAAAGACGCGCTGGTAGGTCAGCAGCCCTGTAACGGGCGCTCAGAGCACCGCTTCGATGAGGAACGGCCCGCGTCGCGACAAGGCCCCATCCAGCAGCGCATCAAACTGTTCGCAGGTCTCGGCGCGCGCGGCCTCCACGCCCATGCCCCTGGCGAGCGACACCCAGTCCAGCGACGGATGGTCGAGGTCGAGCATGCGCCTGGCGTTTTCGCCGATCGCCCCGACGCCGACATTCTTCATCTCGCCATGCAGGATGGCGTAGGTGCGGTTGGAAAAGACGATCGTCACCACATCGAGATTTTCCCGGGCCTGCGTCCACAGCCCTTGCACCGTGTACATGCCGCTGCCATCGGCCTCCAGATTGATCACCTTGCGGTCGGGACAGGCGATCGCCGCCCCGGTCGCCATCGGAATGCCGCCGCCGATCGCCCCGCCTGTGCCCATCATGTAGTCGTGCGGTGCGGCAAAGGCCGACAGCGCGAAGAAACGCCGCGCCGAGGTGACCGCTTCATCGCAGACGATCGCATTGTCGGGCAGCTTGCGCGCCACCGACAGCGCGATGGCATCGTCCGTCAGTCCGCCGTTCGGCGTTGCTTCGTCCGGGAAAGCCGTCGCCGATATCGTCTGCTGCGATGGCTTGATGCCGAGTTCCTCGCGAAGCGCCTCCAGAGCCGCGTGCAGATCCTGGCCATGGGCTGCGAGCGTCAGCACCTGACAGTCTTCGCGGACCAGCCGTCCGGGTTTTCCCGGATAGGCGAAGAACGCGACCGGCTCCTTGCCGCCGACCAGCACCAGGACGTCGATGTCCTTGAGCAGCGCCGTCGCCGCATCGACAGGATAGGGGATGCGGGTCGGCGCCACGCGTCCGCGTCCGCGCTGCAGCCGCGCGATCAGGACCTCGCTGAACAGACGGACACCGCCTGCGGCGGATATCTGGCCGGCGATGTCGAGTGCATCGGCGCGCGCGGCGCGCCCGCGCACGATCATGCCGACGCGGCCCGGTTTGGCCCGGACCGCTGCCGCCACCGCGCGCACGGCGTCCTTGTCGACGGGTGGTGGTGGCGAGAGAACAACTTTGCCTGGCGCGGCCGGGTTGGCACCACCCCAAGCGGCATCGGCCGGCAGGATCAGCGTGGTGACGCCGGGCGGCGTGAGCGAAGCGCGGAACGCCGCCTCCGTGGCGGGTTGTACATCGGCTGGTCCCGAGATGCGGCGGACCCAATTGGACATCGGTGCCGCGAGGCCCTCGATGTCGCTGGTCAGCGGCGCATCAAGCGGCAAATGGTAGGAGGCATGGTCGCCGACGATGTTGATCATCGGGCTCAGCGCACGCCGGGCATTGTGCATGTTGGCCAGCCCATTGGCCAGACCGGGCCCAGTGTGCAGCAAAGTCGCGGCAGGACGGTCGGTCATGCGCGCATAGCCGTCGGCGGCACCGGTCACCACGCCTTCGAACAGGCCGAGCACGCAACGCATCCGCGGTTTGCGGTCAAGCGCGGCGACGAAATGCATTTCGGATGTGCCGGGATTGGCGAAACAGACCGTCACGTCATTGGCCAAAAGCACATCGCACAGGACATCGGCGCCATTCATGCAATTTTTCTCCCCATTCACGAACACAAATAGCACTCGCCGATGGCCGCACGGCAATATCCCGCCGTCGCTTTTGGTCTGATCCAGTGCAGCTGACGCCTGCCCTTCGTTAAGGTGAGATCAGCCGACCGTCGACTTCAGGAATGCCAGCGCGGCGACAGTCAGCGCGTCGCCGTTCTCGCCGAAATCGCGATTGATCGACGTATGCGTATAGGCGCTGCCGTCGAACAGCGTGACCTTGGTACCGGTGGCGCGCAAGCGCTCGGCAAAGGCTTTCGACTCCTCGCCGCGACCTTGGGCACGAGAATAGGCGATGAAGGTCGGCGGATGGTTGCGGCCCTCGACATAGTTGGCCGGCGACAGTGCCGCCCATTGCGATGGATCGGAAAACACCCGGGCATAGGCCCGCACCATGCCGCCATTTTTCTCAAGCCTGGCGAGATCATAGGCCCTGGTATCGTCGAGAAGCAGCCCGGCGACGCCTGGCAGCCCGCCGCGCATTCCCGTCAGCGCAATCAGATGGCAGCCGGCCGAATGCCCCATGCCGACGATGCGCCTGGGATCGCCGCCATGCCCGGCAATGCTGGCCCTGACATAGGCATAGGCCTTTTCGACATCGCTGGCCTGGGTGGCGACATCCGCCTGCGGCAGCATGCGATAATCGATGGAAACGAAACAGAACCCATTGGCGAGCAGGAAAGCCGGCTTTGCACCTACCTGGCTGCGTTTGCCGAACTGCCAGGCCCCGCCATGGACGAAAAACACCACCGGCAGGTTTTTCGCGCCATCCGGCGCGTAGATGTCGAGCTTGGCCGGGCCGTAATCGAAGGTCGTTGGCACGAGTTGGGGCTCGCACAAACCCGCCGACACGCGCAGTGGCAGCAGCGCCGCCATCGAAGCCAGAACAAAGCTTCGTCGATCGATCATCGTGCTCCCAACACCATCAACATAATCCGCAAACGTCCAAACGCGCGGGGCGGCATCCCGGTTTCATGACCAGATACGCATACTCGCCTTGATGTGAAGGGAACAACAATGCGTCCCGGCAGTTGAATAGGTGACGAGCCGTCCGGCAGCCAAAACGGCTCTGAGGGCAAGCATCATGCGCGAGAATCAGTCCGACATCTTCGATCTGTTTTCGGAGATTTATGCCAATGCGGCTCAGGAAGAGATCAGCCTCCAGCAATATCTCCTGGCCTGCCGCGAAGACAAGTCGATGTATGCCTCCGCTCCCGAGCGGATGGTCGAGGCAATCGGCGAGCCGAACCTGGTCGACACCAGCAAGGATGAACGGCTCGGCCGCATTTTTTCGAACCGCACCGTCAAGGTCTATCCGTCCTTCTCCGAGTTCTACGGGATGGAGGATACGATCGAGCGCATCGCCGGATATTTCCGCTATGCCTCCCAGGGATTGGAGGAGCGCAAGCAGATCCTATATCTTCTCGGCCCCGTCGGCGGCGGCAAATCCTCTCTTGCCGAACGGCTGAAGAAACTGATGGAGGAACGGCCGATCTACACGCTGAAGGTCGGCAGCCAGATCAGTCCGATTTTCGAATCGCCGCTCGGCCTTTTCAATCCCGACCGCATGGGCGACCTGCTGGAAGACAAATACGGGATAGCCCGGCGCCGTCTCAACGGACTTATCTCGCCCTGGGCGGCCAAGCGGCTCGATGAGCTGTCCGGCGATATTTCCAAGTTCAGTGTCGTCAAGCTGATGCCGTCGCGGCTGCGCCAGATCGCCATCGCCAAGACAGAGCCCGGCGACGAGAACAACCAGGACGTCTCGGCCTTGGTCGGCAAGGTCGACATCAGGCAATTGGAAAATTTCAGCCAGTCCGATCCGGACGCCTATTCCTACAGCGGCGGCCTGAACCGGACCACGCAAGGCCTGCTCGAATTCGTCGAGATGTTCAAGGCGCCCATCAAGGTCCTGCACCCGCTGCTCACGGCGACCCAGGAAGGCAGCTACAATGGCACCGAGAATTTCGGCGCCTTCCCTTATCAAGGCATCATCATTGCCCATTCCAACGAATCGGAGTGGCAGCAGTTCAAGAACAACAAAAACAACGAGGCCTTTCTGGACCGCATCCTCGTGGTCAAGGTGCCATATTGCCTGCGGATCACCGAAGAGAGACATATTTACGAGAAATTGCTGCGCGAGAGCGAACTGGCCGGCAGCCCCTGCGCACCTGAAGTGCTGGACATTCTCAGCCGGTTCACCGTCTCGACTCGCCTTGCCGAGCACGACAATTCGCCGCTCTATACCAAGATGCGCGCCTATGACGGTGAAAACCTCAAGGAGGTCGATCCCAGGGCCAAGTCCGTTCAGGAGTATCGCGACGCAGCTGGCGTCGACGAGGGCATGACCGGCGTAAGCACGCGCTTCGCCTTCAAAATACTGTCCCAGACGTTCAACTACGACACCAACGAGGTCGCGGCGGACCCCGTGCATCTGATGTACATCCTGGAAGAGGCGATCAAGCGCGAGCAGTTCCCGAAGGAAACGGAAGCCGCCTATCTCGAATTCATCAAGTCGGAACTCGCGACCCGCTATGCCGAGTTCATCGGCCACGAAATCCAGAAGGCCTATCTGGAGTCGTACAGCGAATATGGCCAGAACCTTTTCGACCGCTACATCGCCTATGCCGATGCCTGGATCGAGGATCAGGACTACAAGGACCCCGATACCGGCCAGATCCTCGACCGCGAGATCCTGGACAAGGAACTGTCGCAGGTCGAAAAGCCGGCCGGCATCGCCAATCCCAAGGATTTTCGCAACGAAGTGGTCAAATTCACCTTGCGCGCCCGGGCGCGCAACCATGGCCGCAATCCGTCATGGACCAGCTATGAGAAGCTGCGTGAAGTGATCGAGAAGCGGATGTTCGGACAGGTTGAAGACCTCCTGCCGGTGATCAGTTTCGGCTCCAAACAGGACAGCGTCACGGAAAAACGCCACAATGAATTCGTGCAGCGCATGGTGCAACGCGGCTACACCGAGCGGCAGGTGCGCCGGCTTGTCGACTGGTACATGCGTGTGAACAAGGCGGGTTGAGGCAGGCCCGGATGCTTCCATGCCGATCTTTATCGACAGACGCCTGAATCCGAAGGACAAAAGCCTGGGCAACCGCCAGCGGTTTCTGAAGCGCGCGCGGGAGGAACTCAAGCGAAATATCCGCGACCAGGTCCGCGCCGGCCGCATCGCCGAGGTTGACCGGGAGCATGCCGTGCCCATGCCCCGCAAAGGCACCAGCGAGCCGGTCTTCAGCGATGCCAGGGACAGCGGCCGGCGCCAGCACATCTTGCCTGGCAACAGAACTTACATTTCCGGAGATCTGATCCCAAAGCCAGGTCTGGGAGGCGTGGGCTCTTCGTCTCCGGGAAACAGCGAATCCGAAGACGATTTTCGTTTCATGTTGTCACGCGAGGAGGTTCTCGATCTTTTCTTCGAGGATCTTGAACTGCCCGATCTGGTCAAGCTCAATCTCAAGCAGATATTGACGTTCAAGCCGAAGCGGGCGGGCTTCAGCGCCAGCGGCTCGCCGACCAACATCAATGTCGGCCGCACGATGCGCAACAGCCATGGTCGCCGCATTGCGCTCCGGCGTCCCAAACAGGCGCAATTGGATGAGATCGCCCGCCAGCTCGCACTGCTCGAAGCGCAACCCCCGAACGCGGCGAGGCGCGAACGCATCGCTGCCCTGCGCGAAGAACTCGATTTGATGGAGCGTCGTCGCCGGCGAATTTCCTATGTCGACCCGGTCGACATCCGCTTCAACCGCTTCGACCCCCAACCGCAGCCCAATGCCAGCGCCGTCATGTTTTGCCTGATGGATGTGTCGGGATCGATGGGGGAGCGCGAAAAGGATCTGGCCAAACGCTTCTTCGTGCTGCTGCACCTGTTCCTGACGCGGCGTTATGAGCGGACGGACATCGTTTTCATTCGTCACACCCACGAGGCCCAGGAGGTCGACGAGCAGACGTTCTTCTACCATACCCAGAGCGGCGGCACGGTCGTTTCCACGGCGCTCGAGGAAATGCACCGCATCATCGAACAGCGCTATCCCCCGACGGAATGGAACATCTATGCCGCCCAGGCCTCCGACGGCGACAATTTCGCCACCGATTCCGAACGCTGCATCGAGCTGCTCGGCGGCAAGCTGATGCGGTTGTGCCAGTATTTCGCCTATGTGGAGATCATCGACGAGCGCGAAAGCCATATTTTTGGGTCGACCGAAAATGGCACGTCGCTCTGGCGTGCCTATAGCGCCATCGATCAGAGATGGCCGAATTTTCAGATGCGGCGCATCGCATCCCCAGCGGATATCTACCCCGTCTTTCGCCAGCTCTTCGCCAGGCAGCCGGCGATGCATGCGAGCGCGTGAGGTCTGTCGGATGGCTAGCCAAGCCGGCAAATCCAAGTTGCTTTTCTCAGGGTCCGACTGGGACTTCAAGACACTGTCGCGAGCCTATGACGAGATCGAGGCAATCGCGATCGATCAGCTTCACCTCGACACCTACCCGGTGCAGATGGAGGTCATTTCCTCGCAGCAGATGCTCGACGCCTACTCCTCGGTCGGCATGCCGCTGATGTACCGGCATTGGTCGTTCGGTAAGCATTTCCTCTACAATGAGCTTCTCTACCGCAAAGGCGGACGCGGTCTGGCTTATGAACTGGTCATCAATTCCGATCCCTGCATCGTCTACCTGATGGAAGAAAACACCATGGCCCTGCAAGCCTTGGTGACGGCCCATGCGGCACTCGGACACAACCATTTCTTCAAGAACAATCACCTTTTCCGCCAGTGGACCGACGCAGGCGGCATCCTGAGCTATCTGGATTTCGCGAAAGGCTACATTGCCCGGTGCGAGGAGCGTTACGGCCTCGCCGCCGTGGAAGCGGTTCTCGATTCGGCTCACGCGCTGATGGAGCAAGGCGTGTTCCGATACCACCGGCCGCCGAAACTCTCGTCGGAGCAGCAACGCGAAGGCCTACGCGAACGTCTCGAATACGAGGAGCGCTCCTACAATGATCTGTGGCGGACGCTGCCTCCGGTGCAGGGCGCCGACAGGGCCGAAGCCGGGGAAGAAGTCTTGGCCGAACGGAAAAAATCGCTGAGCCTGCCCCAGGAGAACCTGCTCTATTTCCTGGAAAAGAACAGCCTCGTCCTGGAACCTTGGCAACGCGAGATCCTCCGCATCGTCCGGGTCATCGCACAGTATTTTTACCCGCAGCGGCAAAGCCAGGTCATGAATGAGGGTTGCGCCACTTTCGTCCACTATACCTTGATGAACATGTTGTTCGACCGTGGCCGGATCAATGAAGGCACCATGCTCGAAATCCTGCGCAATCACTCGAACGTGATCTTCCAGCCGTCCTTCGACGACCCACGGTTTTCCGGCATCAACCCCTATGCCCTCGGCCTTGACATGATGCAGGACATCCAGCGCATCTCGACCGAGCCGACGGCGGAAGACCGCGACTGGTTCCCCGACATTGCCGGCCGCGGCGACTGGCTCGAAACCTTGCTCGACGCCTGGGCCAATCACCGTGACGAATCCTTCATTCGCCAATATCTCAGTCCGACCCTGATCCGGAAATGGCGACTCTTCGTGCTGGCCGACGGATCCGACCGACCGCACTACGAAGTCGCATCGATCCACGACGAGCGGGGCTACACCAAGATACGGGCCGCGCTGGCCCAAAACTATGATTGGGGCGCAAACCGGCCCGACATCCAGATCGTGGACGTGGACTTGCTCGGCGACCGGCATTTGCGACTGCAGCACAAGGTGAAGGACGGCGTCCTGCTCGACAATGAGAGCCGCGACGCAACACTTCGCCACATCCGAAGCCTTTGGGGTTATGAGGTCAGCCTGGCGTCGGTCGATGCGGAAACAGACGCAACGCTCAGCGAACGCTGGACCAAGGATTGCTGAGCGCCGGACGGGATCCGTTTGAGCGCGACGCGCTTAAGCGTCGGCTGCCGGCCTGATCCTCAACCGGGCAATCCGGTTCTTGTCGCGTTTCATCACGGTGAAGCGCTTGCCGTGGAAGGTGAAAGCCTGTTTTTCCTCGGGGATCGATTGCGTCTCGTGAATGACGAGGCCGGCAATGGTGGTCGCCTCCTCGTCGGGCAGGTTCCAGTCGAGCGCCCGGTTCAGGTCGCGGATCGGCACCGTGCCCTCGACGACGACGGAACCGTCGGCCTCCTGCTTGACGCCATGGATGTCGACATCGTGCTCGTCGGCGATCTCGCCGACGATCTCCTCGATGATATCCTCCAGCGTCACCAGCCCTTCGACCTCGCCATATTCGTCGACGACGACGGCAAAATGCGCCTTGCGGCGCAGAAAGGCGTTGAGCTGTTCCTGCAAGGTCGTGGTGTCCGGCACGAACCAGGGTTTCGAGGCGATCTTCATCACGTCGATCTTGGAAAAGTCGTTGCCGACTTCGTTCAACGCGCGCAGCAGGTCCTTGGCGTGCAGCACCCC
Organism: Mesorhizobium sp. B283B1A; assembly: GCF_020165735.1. Classification (NCBI taxonomy): domain Bacteria; kingdom Pseudomonadati; phylum Pseudomonadota; class Alphaproteobacteria; order Hyphomicrobiales; family Phyllobacteriaceae; genus Mesorhizobium; species Mesorhizobium sp. B283B1A. The sequence continues at coordinate 50,858 of NZ_JAIUIQ010000009.1, read as the reverse complement.
GACAATGTTGTCGAGCGAGCCCTTCCACAACGGCATGCGCGTGTGCGGGCTCTGCAGGATCTCGCGCACCACGGCTTCCGGCGCATTGTCGGCGTTGACCGAGCGCATGTTGGTGCGGTGCACCATGACGTCGGAGACTTCGAGCTCCTCGAGATCGAACAGGCCGCCAATGCGATCACGATCCTCGCGCACCACCTGGCCGTCGCGGCGGAAATCGTCGACCGCACCGCGCAACTCGTCCTGGCTCGAGCGCTGCGGCTCGATGCGCGACAGCTCGTAGCCGAACATGGCAAGCAGGCGCGTGCGCACGGCAACGATCAGCAGGAGGAGGATTGCAAGGACGGCGACGACGACCCAGCCCGTCTGGTTGCTCATCTCAGCCGGCTTTCCCGTTGGCCGGGTGGTTCTCCCGGAGGAACGACAGCACTTCCGAGGCCGGCACGTCCTTGGCGATGAAGGCTTGGCCGACACCGCGCGTCAGGATGAAGGTCAGCGCGCCGCGCGACACCTTCTTGTCCTGGGTGATGAAGGCCAGCAGTGCCTCGGCGTCGGGCAGATCGCCGGGAATATCGGCCATGCGCCACGGCAGCCCGACGGCGCGCAGATGCGTCTCGACGCGGGCCGCGTCGTCGGGGCTGGCCAGATTGAGGCGCGAGGAGAACCGATGCGCCAGTGCCATGCCGATGGCGACCCCCTCGCCATGGACGAGGCGGGCGCCGTCATACCGCGTCGCGGCTTCCAGCGCGTGGCCGAACGTATGGCCGAGATTGAGCAGCGCCCGGTCGCCGGTCTCGAACTCGTCGCGGGTGACGACGTCGGCCTTGGCGCGGCAGGCCTCGGCAATCGCCTGCGCCCTCTCCGGCCCGCCGGCGAACACCTGCCCCCAGTTTTCTTCCAGCCAGGCGAAGAATTGGGGCCGGTCGATCAGCCCGTATTTGGCGAGCTCGGCATAGCCGGCGCGGAATTCGCGGATCGGCAGCGTGTCGAGCACTTCAGTGTCGGCCAGCACCAGCTTCGGCTGATGGAAAACGCCGACGAGGTTCTTGCCGCGTGGACTGTTGATGCCGGTCTTGCCGCCGACGGAGGAATCGACCTGGGCCAGCAGCGAGGTCGGGATCTGCACGAAATTCATGCCGCGCCGCACGATGCCGGCGGCAAAACCGGCGAGGTCGCCGATGACGCCGCCGCCAAGGGCGATGACGATGTCGCCACGCTCCAGCCTGGCGGCCAACACGCCGTCGACCACCTCTTCGAGATGGGCGAAGCTCTTGGTCTTCTCACCGGGCGGCAGCGTGATGATGGCGGGCTGGATGCCGCCCTTTTCGAGCCCGGCCTTCAGCGCCTCGAGATGCACCGCCGCGACATTGGCGTCGGTGATGACGGCCGCGCGCGTGCCCGGCAGCCGGCGCGAGATCTCCTCACCCGCGCGAGACAGCAACCCTGAGCCGATGAGTATGTCGTAGGCCCGGTCGCCAAGCCCGACTTCGACGGTGACAGGCTGATCCACGCTCACGATTCGACCTCGCCTGTCGCGGCATTTTCCTCGATGCCGAAATGCCGGCAGAGCGCCTCCAGCACCTCGGCGGCGATGATTTCCTTGCGGTCGTCGCGGGTCGGCACGGTGACATCAGCGGTTGCGTAGACTGGATAGCGCTCGCCCATCAGCCGCTCCAGCACGGCACGGGGATCGGCGGTCTTCAACAGCGGCCGGTTCTGCTTCTTGGAGACGCGTTCCATCAAGAGGTCGAGCTCGGCCTTCAGCCACACCGACACGCCATGCGTGGCGACGGCCTCGCGCGTCTGTGCGTTCATGAAGGCGCCGCCGCCCGTGGAGAGCACCTGGGGGCCATTTTCCAGCACGCGCAGGATGACACGCTGTTCCAGCGCCCTGAACTCGGTCTCGCCATAGCGCTCGAACAGCTCCGGCACGGTCATGCGCGAGACGCTTTCGATCTCCTGGTCGCTGTCGATGAAGGGCAGCGAAAGCATCGTCGCCACCTTGCGGCCGATCGCCGTCTTGCCGGCGCCCATCAGCCCGACAAAGACGATGGACCGGCTGCCCAGCCGGCCAAGCAGCGCGGCGCTGGTCTCGCCTGGCGGATTTGCGTGTAGCGCGTTCATGACACCATGACGGTTCCGGGACCCTCTTTGCCGGCGTATCGACATGAAAAGCCCGTTTGCGTCAAGCATGCCGAGTAAAGGCAAGCCTATATCGGCCGAGCAATGCCTGCGTCAGAAGTTGCTAACAAGCCTCCGCTTCGTCCTTGAATTGGCCGGATTGGCGTCCCATAAGGGCACAGGGTTTGGAAACGCAGAACAAGAAGACGGGCGAAAATTGATGCCGACACTGTTTCGCTTTGTCGTGACCCTCGCGATTCTGGCCGGCATTGCCTATGGTACGATGTTCGCGCTGGTGATGTTCGTAGAGCCGAAAAAAGCGGAGATGAGCGTGCGCATCCCGTTGGAAAAGCTGAATCCCAAGAAGAACTGAGTCCCAAGAAGAACTGATCCTCAAGGATGAACAGCGCCGCCCGCATCGAGGCTTTCCTGGAAATGATGAGCGCCGAGCGCGGTGCCGCCGAGAACACGCTTTCCTCCTATCGCCGCGATCTTGAAGACGCTTCGAACGGGATCGATGGCGGGCTTGCCGGTGCGGCCGCCGCCGACATCCGCGGCTATCTCGACGACATCGCCGCCCGTGGCTTCGCGCCGACATCACAGGCGCGCAAATTGTCTGCGATCCGCCAGTTCTTCAAGTTTCTCTACGCCGAGGGCCTGCGTGGCGACGACCCGACCGGCACGCTGGACAGCCCGAAAAAGGGAAGGCCGCTGCCCAAGACGATGTCCGAGGCCGACACCGGCAGGCTGATCGACCGCGCCGCGGCCGAAGCCGGCGACGCCGGGCTCGGCCATGCCGACAGGCTGGCGGCCCTGCGCCTGCATGCGCTTGTCGAGGTGCTCTACGCCACGGGCCTGCGCGTTTCCGAACTGGTCGGCCTGCCGGTGACGGTGGCGCAGCGCGACGACCGCTTCTTCATGGTGCGCGGCAAGGGCGACAAGGAACGCATGGTGCCGCTGTCGTCCAAGGCGCGCGTGGCGATGCGAACCTGGCTTGCCGCCCGGGCCGGAGTGCCCGCCTTCGCCGAAAGCCCGTTCCTGTTTCCGGCCGCCTCCGACAGCGGCTATCTCTCGCGCCAGGTCTTTGCCCGCGACCTGAAAGGGTTGGCGGCGCGGGCCGGCATCGCCTCGGCCAAGATTTCACCGCACGTGCTGCGCCATGCCTTCGCCAGCCATCTCCTGCAGAACGGCGCCGATCTCAGGGCCGTGCAGCAGTTGCTTGGCCATGCCGACATATCGACGACACAGATTTACACCCATGTGCTGGAGGAGCGGCTGGTGCGGCTGGTCAACGATCATCATCCGCTTGCCGACTAGGCCTCATATCGCTATGTGAAGACGACATTTCACCGCCCGGGGCCTTGGATTAAACGGTTCCGCAGTCATTGCCTTCCGACGTATCGGTCCGCTCACGCATGTACAATTACCTCGATTTCGAAAAGCCGGTGCAGGATCTTGAGCTCAAGATCCTCGAGCTGAAGAAGCTTGCCGAGAATGGCGAGGCGGTCGACGTCGCCGACGAGATCACCAGGCTGGAGAAGCGGTCGCGCGACGCGCTGCGCGATCTCTACAAGGCGCTGACGCCCTGGCAGAAAGTGCAGGTGGCGCGCCACTCCGACAGGCCGCACTGCGTCGACTACATCAAGAGCCTGTTCAGCGATTTCACGCCGCTCGCCGGCGACCGCAATTTCGGTGAGGACCAGGCGATCGTCGGCGGTTTCGCCCGCTTCCGCGGCGAGCCCATCGCGATCATCGGCCAGGAAAAGGGTTCGGACACGACCAGCCGGCTGAAGCACAATTTCGGCTCGGTGCGCCCCGAAGGCTATCGCAAGGCGGTGCGGCTGATGGAGCTTGCCGACCGCTTCAAGATCCCGCTCCTGACGCTGGTCGACACGGCGGGTGCCTATCCCGGCGTCGGCGCCGAGGAGCGCGGCCAGGCGGAAGCCATCGCCCGCTCGACCTCGGCCTGCCTTGCGCTCAAGGTGCCGTCGATTTCGGTGGTCATCGGCGAAGGCGGCTCCGGCGGCGCCATCGCGATCGCCACCGCCAACCGCGTCTACATGCTCGAACACGCCATCTATTCGGTGATTTCGCCGGAAGGCGCGGCCTCGATCCTGTGGCGCGACACCACCCGCTCCAAGGACGCGGCGACCAACATGAAGATCACCGCGCAGGATCTTCTGGAATTGAAGATCATCGACGCCATCATTCCCGAGCCGATGGGCGGCGCCCAGCGCGCGCCCGAGACGGTGATTGCCGCGACCGGCGACCTCATTGCCAAGACGATGAAGGACTTTGCCGGCGCCAACACCGATTTCCGCGAGCAGCGCCGCGAGAAATACCTGGCGATGGGGCGCAGCCTCTGACCGGCTGACGCCGGAACGTGGTTATCGGAAGCGGCTTGCCCACCGCAATGTGGCGTCAATGAGCAATTTCGCCACAAAAATGCCGCCGCATTCGGGTCAATAAATTTGCAACGAAGGGTTGGGAAGTTGCCGTGAGGGGCTAGTCGACGCTTGCGGTAAGGAATTTTCAAGGTTAACGGGCTTACGGTCCGTCGGTGTTCAGCATGTGGGCTCGGCCGTTTCGAAGCCATTGGCCCGAGGGAAAAGACATAGCCGTATCCATGTTTGCCAAGCTCGCCCGTACCGGAGTCCTCGTCGCCTCGATCGCTATCGCCGGCTGCAATGATTCGTCGATGAAGGACTTTGCCCCGGAGGCCAACAAGCCGCTGCCGGACAAGATCCTGGCCGACATGAAGGCCAAGGGCATGGTGCGCACCTCCTCGGTGATGGCGCGCATCTTCAAGGAAGAAGGCAAGCTCGAAATCTGGAAGGCCAAGACCAACGGCCGTTACGACATGGTCGCCAGCTACGACATCTGCAAATGGTCGGGCAAGCTCGGTCCGAAATACACCGAGGGCGATCGCCAGGCGCCGGAAGGCTTCTACACGGTTCGCCCGTCGCAGATGAACCCGCGCTCGAACTACCATCTGTCCTTCAACATCGGCTTTCCCAACGCCTATGACCGTGCCAACGGCCGCACCGGCCAGAACCTGATGGTGCACGGCGCCTGCTCGTCCTCGGGCTGCTATTCGATGACCGACGCGCAGATCGAGCAGATCTATGCCTTCGGCCGCGACGCCTTCCAGGGCGGGCAGACCGAGTTTCAGGTCGAGGCCTTTCCGTTCCGCATGACCGCCGCCAACATGGCGCGCTATCGCAGCGACCCGAACTACGAGTTCTGGAAGATGCTGAAGGTCGGCTACGACAATTTCGAGATCACCAAGGTGCCGCCGAAGGTCGACGTCTGCGAAAAGCGCTACGTCTTCAATCAGGTCGCCCCCGACGGCCAGACATTCGATCCGACCGGACCGTGCCCAGCGACCACGCAGCCGGATTCCCTGAAGAGCGCCTACAACGCCTATCAAAGCACCTATGACGCGGCGTTCACCGGCGCGCTCAAGGCCAGCGTGCCGCCGCCCAGGCCGACCATCGCCGGCATCAAGGAAGCCAGCATCGTCTCCGACTGGTCGAAGCGCCGGGCGCGTGGCGAGCGCGTGCCGATCGAGCCGCCGTCGCTTAATTCCAACGGCACGGTGACCGAGACGGCGCGCATGGGCCGCATCGATTCGCCGGCCGGCCGCAAGATGGCTGCCCTCGACGCCGAGAAAGCCGCCAAGCAAAAGGCTGAGGAGCAGAAGCTGGCCGCCATAGAGGCTGCCAAGCAGGCCAAGGAAGCCGCCAAGGCACAGGCGCTCGCGGAGAAGGAAGCGGCCAAGGCCGCCAAGGAGGCGCCTGCCGCCACCGCCACCATAGCCGCCCCGACCGAGGCCGCGCCGGAAGCCGAAACGCAGGCCGCCAATGCCGATGAGAGCCGGGTGACCAAACTTAAGAACAAGCTGCTCGGCATGTTCGGCGGCTGAGGTTCTATCCTTGGCCGGACGCGCTGCGATCTATGATCTCAAGGGGCTGAACTGTCCCCTGCCCGTGCTTAAAGCGAAAAAACGTCTTGCGGGCATGCTGCCCGGCAGCAGGCTATGGCTCGAGACCACCGATCCTATGGCTGTCATCGACATCCCTGCCTTTTGCTTGGATGCCGGCCATCAGTTGATCGAAACGGCGGCTGTCGTGGGCGGCCACCGCTTTCTGGTCGAACGCGGCGCGCAGGGATCGTAGCGTTTACCGTCCGGCAATCGCCAGCGGATTGTTTTCCAGCGCCGCGCGGTCGGGCGTGTCGATCGAGGGCCGGTTGGTGAAGGCGGCGAACAGCCGGCGCACATAATCTTCCGGCATGTCGAGCGTGATCAACACCAGCCGCGTGCCACGTTGTCTGTCCGGCCAGGAGGGCAACTGCACCGGCGGATGCAGGATTTTCTGCACCCCATGCACGACCAGCGGCCGTGACGGATCTTCCTGCAATTCGATGACGCCCTTCATGCGCAAGAGGTGTTCGCCATGCGTCGAACGCAACAGGTCGAGGAACATCTCGATGGCCGAAAACGGCACCGGACCATCATGGACCAGTGAATAGGACCGCACGCGCTGGTCGTGCCGGTGACCGTGATCATGATCGTGCCCGTCATGGTGATCGTGCCCGTTATGGTGATGGTCATGATGGTGGTGGTCGTGCGCCGCTTCCTCGCCGAGCCAGCGCCGCACGTCCGCGGATTTGGTGGCTGGATTGTAGAGGCCGCAGTCGAACAGCGCCGCGACGCTCGTCCCCGTATCGCCGGCATCGAGCAGTTCGGCACCCGGATTGATCTGCCGCAGGCGCGCCCGCAGCCTTTCGAGCTCTGCGGGAGCGGTAACCAGGTCGGCCTTGCTCAGCACGATGCGGTCGGCGACCGCGACTTGCTTGACGGCCTCGACATGGCCATCGAGCGTGGGGTCGCCATTGACCGCATCGACCAGCGTGATGACGCCGTCGAGCCGGAAGGCCTGGACCAGCGCCGGATGCGCCATGATCGATTGCAGCACGGGCGCCGGATCGGCGAGCCCCGTGGTCTCGACGATGACGCGGGCAAGGCGTGCGATGCGCCCGGTCTGCAGCCGGTCGACCAGGTCGGCCAGCGTATCGACCAGTTCGCCGCGCACCGTGCAGCACAGGCAGCCGTCGGAAAGCTGGATGATGCCGTCGGAGGCCTGCTCGACCAGCAGATGGTCGATCGCCACCTCGCCGAACTCGTTGATGATGACCGCCGTGTCGGCCAGCGCCGGATCCTTCAGCAGCCGGTTGAGCAGCGTCGTCTTGCCGGCGCCGAGGAAGCCGGTCAGTACCGAGACGGGTATCGGGAAGCTCGCCATTGCGGTCAGTTCGCGGTCTTGACGGGCTGGTCACCTTGCGCGTCGGCGCCTGCTACCTTGGGACCGGTACCCGCGGGCTGGGGTTTGTCCGGCCGCCAGGTCGGGATCGGCACGTCGGCATATTCCTGGCCGCCCTGGTCGAGTATCGCCTTCGGCGCCGGGCCGGTGGCGCCGCCAAGACCGACGGCAACCAGCGTCGGCACATGGTCGAGCTTTTCCTGATAGGGTGATTTCGGCGCGTCCTTGGCGACAGCCGGCGGCGCCTCCGATTGCTCATGCGGCTTCTTCTTCTTGCAGATCTCGTCACTCATGTCGTTGGACGAGGTGGTGTCGCCGTAAGGCGCCAGGGTGGCGACCGTGGTCGAGCCGGCGACAGGCGCATCAAAACCCTGGTCGAGCAGCTTGGCCGCGGTCTCGGCACGGCTGACGGCCGATTTCTCGCCAAGCACGACCGCCACCAGCGTGCGGCCGTTGCGCGTCGCCGAGCCGATCATGTTGAAGCCCGAAGGGCAGACAAAACCCGTCTTCATGCCGTCGGCGCCGGGATAGCGGCCGATCAGCAGATTGTAGTTCGGGATCGCCTTTTTGCCGACCGCGAGCCCCTCGATCGAAAACCATGGCGCATATTGCGGAAACTCACGGCGGATCGCCATCACGAGCACGGCAAGGTCGCGCGCCGTGGTGTACTGGTCCGGCGAATAAAGGCCGTTCGGATTGACGAAATGGGTTCCGTTCATGCCGAGCCGGACCGCCTCGGCGTTCATCCGCTCGGCAAAGGCTGCCTGCGAGCCACCGACATTCTCACCGACGGCCATCGCAATGTCGTTGGCCGATTTGACCAGCATCATCTTCAGCGCATTGTCGAGCCGCATCACCGAGCCCGGCTTGAAGCCCATCTTGCTTGGCGGCTCGGCGGCGGAGTGTTTCGTCACCATGATCGGCGAATCGAGCTGGATTTCGCCGGCCGCGATCGCCCGGAAGGTCACGTAAGCGGTCATCAGCTTGCTCAGCGACGCCGGATACCAGCGCTTGAAGGCATCCTGATGCTGCAGGATCTGGCCGCTCTTCAGGTCGAAGACGACCACCGGATTGGCCAGCACCGGCCCAGCCAGTACCGACAGCACGATCGCGCCAGCCGAGAATAGTTTGAGGAAATGCCTGTGCCGCATGATCAAATCCGAAATCGCCTCTTGCCGTAGTCGCCCCTGGCTCCGTAAGATTTCGTTACGTGACCGCCAGCATAACGAGTCCGCCCCTCAAAAACGGACCGCATCGTTGCGGTGCTATTTACCCTATGTGACGCCAACATGGCAAAGTGCCTGACGATCACAATTGAAAGGCAGCGGGCCAGCCCGCCTGCTCCAACAGCGAGATGGAACCCACCATGCCAATCCTGAACCGAGCCGCCGAAATGCAGGACGAAGTCGCCGGCTGGCGCCAACACCTGCACCAGACGCCAGAACTTAACTTCGACGTCTTCAAGACCGCCGCCTTCGTGACCGGGAAGCTGAAAGAATTCGGCTGCGACGACGTGGTGACCGGCCTCGGCAAGACCGGCGTCGTTGGCATCATCCGTGGCCGCAAGGGTGACGGCGCCACCATCGGCCTGCGCGCCGACATGGACGCGCTGCCGCTCAACGAGATCACCGGCAAGTCCTACGCTTCGACCGTTCCCGGCAAGATGCACGCCTGCGGTCATGACGGCCACACGGCGATGCTTCTGGGCGCGGCGAAATACCTCGCCGAAACACGCAATTTCGCGGGCTCCGTGGCGGTGATCTTCCAGCCGGCCGAGGAAGGCGGCGGCGGCGGCAACGAGATGGTCAAGGACGGCATGATGGAACGCTTCGACATCTCCAAGGTGTTCGGCATGCACAATATGCCGGGCCTCCCTGTCGGCCAGTTCGCGATCCGGCCGGGCCCGATCATGGCGGCGACGGCCGAGTTCACCATCACCGTGAACGGCCGTGGCGGCCATGCGGCCATGCCGCACGGCACGATCGACCCGATCGTCATCACCAGCCAGCTGGTCGGCGCGCTGCAGACCATCGCTTCGCGCAGCACCGACCCGGTCGAGGCGGTGGTGGTGTCGGTGACCAAGTTCCATGCCGGCGATGCCTACAACATCATTCCGGAATCGGCCGAGATCGCCGGCACGGTGCGCACCTTGCGCAAGGAAATCGCCAAGAAGTCCGAAGAGCGCATCCGCACCATCTGCGACGGGCTGGCGATCGCCTTCGGCGCCAAGATCGAGGTCGACTACCAGGCCAATTACCCCGTCACCTTCAACCATGCGGAAGAAACGGTGTTCGCCAGCGATGTCGCGGCCAACGTCGCCGGCGACGCCCATGTCCACCGCGGCATCCAGCCGGTGATGGGCGGCGAGGACTTCTCCTACATGCTGGAAGCCCGCCCCGGCGCCTTCATCTTCATCGGCAATGGCGACACCGCCGGCCTCCACAACCCGGCCTATGATTTCAACGACGAGGCCATCCCGCACGGCATGAGCTATTGGGTGAAACTGGCCGAAACCGCGCTGGCCGCCTGAGGCGCGTGTTAACGGACGATGACAAGAGGCCGCCGAATTGCTTTCGGCCGGCCTCTTGAATTGCCTTCGGCCAGCCTCTTGGCGAAACGATCCGAAGCGGCTATGTGTCGGGCCGCGTGGTCCCGTAGCTCAGTAGGATAGAGCGGCAGATTCCTAATCTGTAGGTCACAGGTTCGATTCCTGTCGGGATCACCATGCTTTTCAATGGCTTAGCGAATTGACGTCGTACTTTTCGCGAAACGGTACGACGAATTGTATTGTCTGCGGGAATGCATCTCCACAGGACGAACGATCCAGCCTTGCCACGAAGAACGACCGCTACAATGGCCTTTTTATCCGGCCGAAGGCTGTCGGCAGGATCATTACGAGGTGATGGTTGACCGTGGTGCGCTGTGACCTAGCTTAAAGTTCATGATGAACAGTCCAGAGCCGGGAGATGGCGAATTGTCCACAGCGACAGACATCGCTTTATGGACTTGACAATACACCCCAGACCGCACGGGCACGGCAATGCCAAATTATCTTGCCGAAATTCACGCGAACGACGTAAATCTGGCCATTCTTGGCGCAGTGGTGACGCTTGTATCGGTTGGCGTCTTTCTTGTGCTCCGGCGTATCCTTGCCGCGGTGCGACGACGCCGCCTTGCATCGCTTGACGAAGGCAGATCCGATCTCGCCGACGAGGCTTCTTGGGAATGGGAAAGCCCGGCCAGGCTTGTCGCCGAGCCTGCTTCTTCCAGGGCTGCCAATCCCTTGGGTACCGCCGACCTGGATGTTCAAGCTCAAAACGCCAACTACTCTCGGTTCGGAGTGCGAGTCGAGCATATCAACGTGACGCCCGAAGCCTCGGGAGGTTCGTCGGCGGTCCAGACCAATGCTCCTGCCCCGAACAGGCTGGAACCTGGAAGACTTGCAGCGCCCATCAAGGCGGTCGCGGAACATGGGAAGCGGATTTGCGGATCGGCATGGGACCAACTGCTCCATAAGGCTTCGCCACAAATTGTTCCGTTAGCCTCTGCCGCGGATCGCGGTTTGAATTTCACAGCTCAAACGGGAGAAGCCGACCCAGCGCCTGCTTCACCCCCTGGCGTTCGCAGGCCGGTCGGTCTTGTGCTCCGCCTAGGGTTCGCCGCCATTTGTCTGGCCGCGCCGATTGGTTATGCGGCGACGAGACAAATCTGGGTCGAAAGCGCCCCCGCCATTTCGCAAGCCCAAAGCGAAACTGATCGAGACCTTTCCCACCCCTTGGAGCTTTCGGCGAGTGTCGAATTGCTAGGCTCGGATCTCACGGCTGACCAGGTGGAGGCCGGGACAGATCGTGCTCAGGCGGCCGCTGCCAGACAATTGGCCGACCAGGAGCACCGGGCGGCGGAAGGCGAGCGTGCCAAGAGCGCCGCCCTGCAGGGAGCGCTCCTCGCGTCGAGCAAGCAGATCGACACGCTGAGGGCAAGCATGGCAGCCGCCAATGCACGCGAGGAGCGATTGCGCAACGGACTCGCGGCAGCCCGCACCCTTGATGCGTTGCAGCGCATTGCGGGAGATGCCCGCACGCTGGTGGGCGAGGCCACCAGCTATGTCTTCAAGGAGATGCCCGCTGCTCATCTCGAGCAGCAGCAAGCGCAGAGGCAGGCGCGCGATCTATCGCAAGCGCGGGCGCAAATTGAACAGCTTGAGACCGGGGCCGCCAAGGATCGCGCCGCGGCCAGGGCTTCACTGGCGCGGGCGAGTGGCATGCTCGACGACGAGCGCCGGAAGTCGGAGCATCTTCATGACGATCTCGCCGAGGCGAACCTGTCCAATGCCGCACTCCTGAAGCGTGCGGATGCGGCTGAGCAGGAGCTGACCGGCGCGGTCAAGGCGAGACAACAAGTGGAACGGACCGCAGCTGACACGGAGCGGGCGCTCGCACGAGAACGCGCTGCGGCAGCATCGACCGCTGAGGAGCTGAAACAGGCTCGTATCGAGCGCGAGGCGGCCGAACAGGAGCGCGCCAAAGCAGTCTCAGCGAAAGAGCGTGCTGAGCAGACCGCAACTGAGACGGCGCAGGCTCTGGCGCGGGAACGTGCTACAGCGGCCTTGAATCGTGAGGATCTCGACAAGGCTCGCATCGAGCGCGCGGCCACCCAAGCTCTTTTGCTGCGTGTCGCCAAGCTGCAGGAGGCCCTGGACAAGCAACGCGAAGCCACTGTTTCTCTTGCCCGCGACCTGACCGCCGCGCGCGCGGACAATGACAGGCTCAGGACTGAGCGTCGCAGCGCGCAGATCGAGCCGCCTGCGAAACCACGTTCTGCCCGCCCGGCAGCCGCCCGCCAGGTGAAGGCCGTCAGCCAGAAGACTGGCAAGGTTCGCAACCCTTCGCGGGTGACCCGGGTGCGTTCAATCACTCTTCCCTATTCGCTCTTGCCAACATACGCGACATCGCAGTGATTTCCGGCTGAGCGGTCGCTTCCGTGGCCATGATCTTTGAATGCCCGCACCTCTTGGCAGCACGCGCGATGCCGCGCCCTCGTCGGCGAGGAATTCTGCGCGACACGCTATGTCAGCCGGATCACGCTGCCTGTCGCGTTCAATTCGCATTTGACCGGGGCCTGCCGCGTTTCCACGCGGCCCTGCCGCAGATAGTCGATGCTGACCTCAACGGGAGCCGAGATCGTATCCTGACTCAACTGACGTACGGGACCCGCGCTGCTGACGCGCACGCTGGTCGCGCCCAACGGCGCGGCTGCCGACTCGATGGCATCATGGCAGGTCCGAACGACTTCATCCGGGACGCCCGGCACCGCCTCGGTTCGGCTGACCGTTGATTGAGTATTGCTGTCGCTGGGAGGCTGGAGAGCAGCCGGGAGGTTGAGCGACTGTCCGCCTCTTGCGGACGCGACGGCGGTGGCAGTGGCCGCTCCCGGGGCCGTCGTCGTGCCGGTTGTGCTGGTCTCATCGTCCGCTGGCGAACCGGTGCCGCCGGGATTGTTACTAGTCCCTTTGTGCGAGCCGCCGTTTTGGCCGCCAGCGCCATGCCCTCCGCCACCACTGCCGCCAGAACCATGGCCGCCGCCGTGCTGGCCGCCGGTTGCAGCTCCTGCGCAAAGCACCGCGATCGAGCAAGCTAGGACGAAATACGCACAGGTGAATCCACGCGATTGATGCACGACGACCTCCATGGATGCGTCGGTCCAACCGTCCTTCCGCGGCATGCAGCCAGAAGGGCGCGAACCGCCGCTGCCCCGAGGCAACCTCGCGACTGCCGCGCCCGTGAAGGAACTAGGGGATGAATCCCGTGTATCAAGGACACTTAGCTGGTAGGGACCGATGAGATCGCTTGGCTGGCGAGTGCTACATCGCTGATGTCGAGGCCGACCGTCTGGATGATGCCGCGGACGCCTTCACGAGCCAATGGTAGTGGTAGCCTGGCCGAGGGCGCCGCGAAGGAAAAGCACAGGTCAGCGCACCTCCTCCGAGCCGTCGGCTACACCCACGCGATGTCGGTAGACCATTTCCCAACCCTTCCAGCCGGTAAACAGAAGGATGAGAACCACGATCAACGACAAGATCAGGCCGGTGGGCACCACCGCCGCCTCGCTGTGGGCGTATCGCGAGTACCAGTTGTAGAGTTCGATCAGGACGACGATCACATTGCCGCCAGCGTGGAGCCATGCATCACTCAGATTGCGGATCTGAACATCGCCCAAGACATCCGTCAGGCCGGCAAGCGCGGCCAAGGCGGCCATTATCAGGCCCGCCCCAAGCAGCCAAAGGCTGGCGGTGACCCATCCCGGATTGCCTGTTCGCCAGAAGATCAGGTCGCAAACGAAGGTGGCGACAAAAAAGGCGATCGGGAACGGAATAAGCATCGGGTGGATGGGATGGCCGGCAACACGTGCCGTGCTTTGTGGGTTGCGGCTCATGGCAGTGCCTCCAATAGGCGGCGCACCCCTTCGCGGCCTGCAGTTCATTCCTGAAAGACAGCGTACAAGCAAACGCTGGCACCAGGTGAATGTTCCACGAGCCAGACGGCAGAGCCCCGCAGAGGCACGAAAGGCGTCGCTTGAACACTCGCCCGCCCTGGCGAACCATGGCGGGATTTTCATGCGGCCGGACGGATCACCCCGCCTCAGGCAACCCTGACCACAAAATGCTTGGTCACCGGCTCGATGATCTTCCAGGTGCCTTTGAAATCGGCTTCCACCACGAAGGCGTCGCCGGGGCCCACTTCGACCGGCGTGCCGCCGTCGGGGGTGATGATGATGCGGCCGGCGATCATGTGCACGAACTCATAGTCGGTATAAGTCGCGTGATAGGTGCCCGGCGTCGCCCGCCACGTGCCCGACATCACCTTGCCATCCTCGGTCGTGTGCTGGACGGCGGTCTGCATGGTCGGCCTGCCCTCGACCACGATCCAGCCGGCGAGATCGCCGGCCTCCGCGTGTTCGACCGGGCCGAATTTGAAGATCGTCTGGTCTGTCATGTCAGGGCTCCGTCTGGTCAATTGTGCTGGCATCATGTGCCTGGACGGTGGGATATCCGATGCACCCGCAACCGGCAATGCCGCCGCAAGCGGCTGACATCCCGGACAGTCGCCTCGACGAACGGACCTATGGCTTGTGCCTGGCCGAGACGAGTTCCGCCTTGCGCCGCGCCGTCTCCAGTCCAAGGCCGATGAAGGCGCGCGCGTGCTTGGCGAGCGCCATGTTGTCCGTCCACAGATTGCGCCAGATGGCGGTCTTCTTCGACAGGTTCTCGTCGACGATCTCCGAGGAGAACGATTCGAAGCTGAGATCGTCGGCATAGCCGATAGCCGTCAGCGCATCGAAGATCGCCGCGAAGTCGATGTTGCCGGTGCCGAGGAAGCCGCGATGGCTTTCGCCGATATGGACATAGCCGATCTTGGCCGCCGCGTGGCGGATGGCGAGCCCGACATCGGCCTCCTCGATGTTCATGTGAAAGGTGTCGAGATGCAGGAAGATGTTGTCCGAGCCGGTGTCCTCGATGAAGGCGAGCCCCTGCGCGGCGGTGTTGAGGAGGTTGCTTTCGAAGCGGTTGACGATTTCGAGATTGAGCGTGACGCCGGCGGCCTTGGCCGTCTCGGCGACCTTGGCCAGTGCCGCCGCGCTGCGGTTCCATTGATCGCGTGTCGGCGCCTCGACCTGCAAGCCGTGGCTGGTCGACAGGATGCCGGCGACCTTGCGGCCGCCAAGGTCGCGCGTCAACGCGATGGTTTGGTTGAGGATTTCGACGCCGCGCGCCGCGACCGCCTTGTCGGCGCTCGATATATCGCCATTGGTGGGCAGTCCGATGCTGATCGCCACCCCAAGCCCGAGATCGGCGATGCGCTTGGCAAGCCCGCCAATGTCGACATCCGCCGGATCGAGATAGGAGAATTCGATCAGGTCGAAGCCGGCCTCCCTTGTGTTGGCCAGCGTGCGTTCGAGCTCGCCTTGCGCCGAGCTTGCCGACCAGACGAAAGAATGGATTCCGATGCGCGACATGATCGTCTCCGGATTGCGGCGAAAAGGATGGCGCGGCCGGGATCAACCGGCCGCGCTTGTTGAAACGATCAGCGGGCCGCGGTCCAGCCCTTGTAGTCCTTGAGGTTCTCGGCGGTGATCAGCTTGGGATCGAGCAGCACGGTGGCTTCCGCCGGCTTCTTGCCGGCCAGCAGCTCGGCCGCCATGGTCAGCGACTGGCCGGCCATCACATAGGGATCCTGCGAGGCAGAGGCCTTGATCATCGACTTGCCGGAAGCGAGCTCCTTTTCGATATCGGGCGCGCCGTCGACCGCGGTGATGATGAATTCCGAACGGTTGAGCTGCTTGGCGGCAAGCTGCGCGCCGATCGCCGTCGGATCGTTGATGGCGAACACCGCGTCGATCTTGTCGAAGCGGGTGAGCAGCGACTGGAACACCTTCAGGCCGCCGTCGCGCGAGCCTTCGGCATTCTGGTCGTCGGAAAGGATCTTGATGTCGGGATGCTGCGCGAGCACGTTCTTGCAGCCCTTCACCCGCTCCAGGATCGACGACGACGCCGGGCCGTTGAGGATGACGTAGTCGCCCTTGCCGCCAGTGTTGTCGACCAGATACTGGCAGGCCTCCTCGCCGGCCTTGACGTTGTTGGTCATCACGGTGACGTCGGCGCCCGGCGCCGAAACGTCGAACGCGGCAACGATGACGCCGGCGGCCTGCGCCTTCTTCACCGCCGGTGCGATCGCCTTGGCGTCGACCGCGTTGAGCATGATCACGTCGACGCCGGCAGCGATGAAGGAATCGACCTGCGAAACTTGCTTGTTGAGGTCGTAGTCGGCCGATACCGACGTCACCTCGACCTTCGGGTTGATCTTCTTGGCCGCGTCCTCGATGCCCTTGATGGTGGCGACGAAGAAGGGGTTGCCGAGCAGGCCGACAGAGATGCCGACCTTGTTGAGATCCTTGGCCGATGCCGGCGCGATGGCGACGGCCGCGAATGCGGCGCCGCAGAGCAGTTTGGCGATGGTCTTCATTACGCTTACTTCCTCCGATTGCCCGCGCCTCTCACGGTGCGTTACACAAGCCGGCATTTACGCCGGCGACCAGGTCACTCACGTTCTTGCCCCTGCCTGAAGCCTGTAGCGGTCGAGGGCGACCGCCACGATGATGACCAATCCCTTGATGATGTACTGCCAGATGTCCGAGACACCGGCCAAGATGAGCCCGTTGGAGAGCACCGCGATGATCAGGCCGCCGATCAGCGTGCCCCAGATCGAGCCGACGCCGCCGACAAAACTGGTGCCGCCCAAAATCACGGCGGCGATGGCGTCGAGCTCGTAGGACTGCCCGAGCTGCAAGCCGTTGGCGGCGTAGAGCCGTGCCGCCGACATGGCGCCGCCGAGGCCGGCGAGCAGGCCCGAAACGCCATAGACGAAGAGCAGCACCAGCGGCACCTTGATGCCGGTCAGCCGCGCCGCCTCGGCATTGCCGCCGACGGCGTAGATCCAGGTGCCGAGCACCGTGCGCTTGAGCACCAGCCAGGACAGCACCACCACCGCCAGCGCGATGACGACCAGCCAGGGAATGCCGAACAGCGAGCCATTGCCGATGAAGTCGAACGGCAGGTCGGAGTTGAACACGGTCGTGTCCTGCCCGAGCAGGCGGGCAACGCCGCGCACCGCCGTCAGCGAGCCGAGCGTGACGATGAAGGGCGGCAGCTTGATGTAGGCGACGAGCAGCCCGTTGATGAGGCCGAAGCCGAGGCCGACGAGAATGGCTGCCGGCACGCCGAGCAGGCCCCAGTCCGGCACCAGCGACACCAGCACCGCCACCATCGCCGAGGCGGCAAGGATGGAGCCGACCGACAGGTCGATGCCGCCGGTCAGGATGACGAAGGTCATGCCGGCGGCGAGCACGATGTTGATCGACGATTGCTGCGTGACGATCAACAAGTTGGTCTGGGTGAGGAAGCGGGGATTGATGAACTGGAAGCCGCCGGCCAGCAGCACCAGCACCGGCAGCATGCCAAGCGCGGCGAAAACGGTGCGCAGCCGCCGGCTCCTGACCGCCGCCTGGTCCACTGCCGCCGTCCCGGTCGTCTTGTCGGTCGTTCTGTCGATCATTCCTGGGCCGCTCCCGTCGCAAGTTCCATGATCGCTTCCTGACGAAGCGGCTCGCCCCCGGATGCCGTCACCTCGCCCGATATGGCGCCGTCGCGCATCACCAGCACGCGGTCGGCGACGCCGATCACCTCGGGCAATTCGCTGGAGATCATCAGGATGGCGATGCCCTGGTTGGCGAGATTGTCGATCAGCCGGTAGATCTCCGACTTGGCGCCGACATCGACGCCGCGGGTCGGCTCGTCGAGGATGACGACCTTCGGCTCGGTCTCCAGCAGCCGGGCGAGCAGCACCTTCTGCTGGTTGCCGCCCGACAGCGAGCCGGCATTGGCCTGCGCCGAGCGGGTGCGGATTGAGAGGTCCGCAATGGCCTTTGCCGCACGTCTCTCGGCGGCGGTGAAGTCGCGGAATCCGACCGCCCGCGCGTCCCTGGCCAGCACGCCCATGCTGATGTTGTCGGAGATCGACATGTCGAGGAACAAGCCGAGTTCCTTGCGGTCCTCGGTGAGGTAGGCGATGCCGGCGTCGAGCGCCTCGCGCGGCGAGCCGATGGAGATCGGTTTGCCGTCGAGTTCCATCGTGCCGGCGCTTCGCTTGTCGGCGCCGAAGATCAGCCGGGCGAGTTCGGTGCGGCCGGAGCCGACGAGACCGGCCAAGGCCAGCACCTCGCCCTTGTGGAGATCGAACGAACAGTTCTTCAGCAGCCGCCCGTCGGACATTCCGCGCACCGAGAGCGCGACCGCGCGCTTCTCGTCCGGCGGGCGATGATCCTTCTTGTAGAAAGCCGAGAGGTCGCGGCCGACCATCATCGACACCAGGCGCGAGGCGTTGAGATCGGCGCGCTCCAGCGTGCCGACATAGCCGCTGTCTCGCAGCACACTGACTCGGTCGGCGAGCTGGTAGACCTCTTCCATGCGGTGGCTGATATAGATGATGGCGATGCCTTGCGCCTTCAGCGTCGCGATCACCTCGAACAGGCGGTCGGTCTCGCGCGAGGTCAGCGACGTCGTCGGCTCGTCCATGACGATGATGCGCGCATTGGTCGACAAAGCGCGGGCGATCTCGACCAGCTGGCGCTCGCCGAGCGACAGGCTGGAGACCAGGACGCGCGCCGAGAAGGAGACGCCGAGCCGGCCGACGATCTCGCTGGCGCGCCGGTTGCATTGGTCACGATCGACGACGCCGAAGCGGCGCGGCTCATTGCCGAGAAAGATGTTTTGCGCCACCGTCAGATTGGGGGCCAGCGACAGCTCCTGATAGATCACCGCGATGCCGGCAGCGCGCGCCTTGATCGGATCGCCTGTCGCGGCGGGCACGCCGTCGATCAGGATCTCGCCACCGGGATCTGGCCGATAGGCGCCCGACAGCACCTTCATCAGCGTCGACTTACCGGCGCCGTTCTCGCCCATCAGCGCGTGCAGTTCGCCGGCATGGACGCTGAGCGACACATCGTGCAAGGCGCGGATCGCACCGAAGGTCTTGGAGATGTGGCGCATCTCCAGCACTGGCTGGCGTGTCGTTTCGGGCTTGGCTGTCGCGGTCATCGCGCGCCTCCCGCCGCTTTGCCCGCCGTGCCGCGGCCGGCGACAAGATCGCGCCAGTCGTCGCGGTAGCCGGCAAGGCCGGTGAAGCGCGCCGCTGTCACCGGTCCCGGTACCTCGGCGGCGAATTCGCGCCCGACACTCTCGAAGGCGAGCGCTGCCGCACCCGTGGCGCTGCCTTCCAGCGAGGCGCCCTGCATAAAGCCCTGGCCGGGACGCAGCTGCGCCAGCAGCCCGGCCAGCAGTCCGCCAGCGTTCAGCCCGCCATCGACGATGACAGTGTTTTGCGAATGGATCAGGTCGAGGCAGAGATCGACCATCAGTGCGACATAGAGCAGTGCCACGGCCGCGCGCTCCCCGGCATCGGGCATGCGCCCAAGCAGTCGGCCGGGACGATCCGGCAT
Organism: Mesorhizobium sp. B283B1A; assembly: GCF_020165735.1. Taxonomy (NCBI): domain Bacteria; kingdom Pseudomonadati; phylum Pseudomonadota; class Alphaproteobacteria; order Hyphomicrobiales; family Phyllobacteriaceae; genus Mesorhizobium; species Mesorhizobium sp. B283B1A. The sequence continues at coordinate 31,365 of NZ_JAIUIQ010000009.1, read as the reverse complement.
CGGCCCGCCCGGCGCGAAGCTCGGCAGCGCCATGATGCCGGCGTCGATTGCCTGCTGGATCGAGCCATTCGGGATCGCGCCTTGCCAACCATCGCTGATGACGGAGAATTCGCGCCCACCCATGAAGCGGATGGTCGGCACCGGGCCGCCGTCGACATCGACATTGACAAGCATGTCGCGGTCCCGGTCGAGCACCTCGAGCGGGCAGTCCGGATTGAGCACGACGACCCAGGTGCCGGTCGACACCACGGTCAGCGGGCCAAGCTCCTGCCGGCGATAGGCATGGAGAGCCGCATTCGAATCGTGGACGCCGTTATGGATGGCGACCGGCCGCGCAGCGCCGCCAAGATGCCGCTCGCCGATGACGGCGCCGGCACGCGCGAAGGCCGGCATCCGGCCGCGCCAGCCTTCGGTATCGACCAGCGAGGAAAAGTCACGCTTGCGCGGCGCCCACAAATGCGAATGGCAGCCGAGATAGGATACTTCCGAAACCGGCCTGCCGCCGAGACGCCAGCTCCAGTATTGCGGATAGCCGAGGATCGCTGTCGCCGCCGCGAATGCGTCGGGATCGACCTCCTGCAGCCACAGCATATGGCGGCCATAGTTGAAACCGAGCGGCAGGCGCGGCGAGAACGTCTCGGCAAAATCCGGAATGCGGGGATCGATCCGAGCGGCGATCTCGGCCGGCGGCTCCTGCTCGTAGTCGAGAATCGGATGCGTCAGCGCCTCATCGTCCACCAGGGCAAAGGTGCAGCCATGGCCGGATACCATCACCCCTTCGACACCATGGTTGTCGACCGCGTCAGTGACGGCACTGAGCGCCCAATCGTGGAGGTCGGCCTCGTCAAGCACGCTGAAGCCGTTCTGGCGCGTCCATTTCGGCTGGGTCCGGCGCTCGTCGAGAATGCGTCCGTCCTGGCTGAAGACGAACAGCTTCGAATTGGTCTTGCCGAAGTCGAGCACCGCCAGTTTCATGGGACGGCTCCCAAGGTGGAAGCAATCCGCACCATGACGCCGGCATCTTCCAGCATGCGTGCATCGGTATCGGAGAGGCCATCATCGGTGATCAGCGTGCCGATGCGCGACAGCGGCAGCGAGACATTGCGCGCGTGGATGGAAAGCTTGCGGCTGTCGGCCAGCACCACGATCTGGTCGGCGCACAGGCTGAGATCGACGATCGAGCGCACCAGCAGCGGGTGCGACTCCAATAGCCCTTCCTGATTGAGACCTTGCGCGCCCAGAAAGAATTTCGAGGCGTAGAAGGGGGTGGCCTGGGTCGGCGAATGGATGATGCCGGGTTCGCGATGCAGCTCGCCGCCGGCAACCGTCAGGCTGCAATGGCCGTGATCGCTGAGATAGGCCGCGAGCGGCATCGAGTTGGTGTAGAGCCGGATGTTGCGCTCGGCGAGCTTGACGCCGAGATGGAAACAGGTCGAGCCGCCATGGACGATGACCGCATCGCCGTCGCGCACCATGGTCGCGGCAACGGCCGCGATCTGCCGCTTGGCCTCGACGGCGAGGTCACGGTTCTCGTCATAGGGCCGGGCATAGGCAACGCCCGCATGGGAAGCGCCGTCGAGCGCCGAGATGCCGCCATAGACCTTCCGCGCTTCCCCGGCTTCGTCGATCCTGTCGATATCGCGCCTGACCGTTGCCGCCGAAACACCGAGCCGCTCCTGCAGCTCGCGCACCGAGGCGAACGGGCGGTCCCGCAGCAGTTCGACGATCTGACGCTGGCGGCCGAAGTCGCTCAACACTTTCCTCCCGAAAAGCCATTTTCCCGCGGCATTTGGTGCAACTTACTCAACATTAGTCGGATTGCAAGATGTTTTGAGGATAGTAGATCACTGTTGACGTAGATCACTCATATCTGCGATATCTCCGCCAGATGTCGGTCCCGGCGACGGGATTTCGTGCAGGGAGAGGAAGGCGCCATGGCAAACCAGGCTGATGCACAGGAACTGGCTGCCTTGCGGGCGCTTTCGGCCGGCATCGGGCTGAACCCGCACATGACCCAGGCCGCCGGCGGCAACACTTCGCTGAAGGCCGGCGACACGCTGTGGATCAAGGCTTCGGGCACATGGCTGAAGGATGCGCTCAGCGACGACATCATGGTGCCGGTGGCGATGGCGCCGTTGCTCAAGGCAGTCGAAGAGCGCAATCCGGCAGCCGACAAGCCGCAGGCCTTTGCCATCGATGAACTCAATCCGCGCGGCCTGCGCCCATCGATCGAGACCACGGTGCATGCATTGATGCCGCAGCGCGTGGTTCTGCATGTCCACTGCGTCGATACGATTTCGCTTGCCGTGCAGGCCAATGGCGAGACCGAGGTCGCCAGGCGGCTGGACGGCATCGAATGGGCCTATGTCCCCTATTTCCGTCCAGGTCTGCCGCTCGCCCGCGGCATTGCCGAGAAGCTGCGGCCCGGTGTCGATGTGCTGATCCTTGGCAATCACGGACTGGTCGTCGCCGCCGAAACCGTGGCCGAGGCTGACCTCCTGCTGCGCCGTGTCCGGTCGCTGCTGGCGCGACCGGCACGCGTTACCGCCGCGCCAGACATCGCGGCCCTGACAACGCTTGCCGGCGACAGCGTCTACCGATTGCCGGCGGATATCGAGGCGCATGCGGTCGCGCTCGATCCGGAAAGCCGCCGCATGGCCGAGGCCGGCAGCCTCTACCCCGACCATGTCATCTTCCTCGGCCAGGGCTCGGTCGTGGCCGAGCCAGGCGAGGACGCGGCCGGTGTCATCGCGCGGCTCGGCGCTGCTCCGGTGGCGATCCTGTTTCCCGGCGCCGGGGTCCTGATGCGCGGTGACGCCAGTGCCGGCGCCGATGCCATGCAGCGTTGCCTCGCCGACGTGACGGCACGCGTCGACGTGGCGGCGCGTCTGAACTATCTCACTGCCGCCGAAAACAACGAACTGGTCAACTGGGACGCCGAGCAGTATCGCCAGAAGCTCAACGCGGCCGGCGGCTAGCAGAGGACTGAGATGACGCCCCTTGTGATCGGCATCGACATCGGCACATCGGGCGCGCGCGCCGTCGCCATGCGTCCGGATTTTTCTATCGCCGGCCAGTCCTCTGTCCGCCTCGACACGTTCAGCCAGGATCCACGCGCGCCCTCGGCATGGTGGCAGGCGGTCCAGGCGGCGCTGACGGAGCTGCTTTCGGGCATCGACGGCGCCGCGGTTCGCGCCATCGCCGTCGACGGCACGTCGGGCACGCTGCTGCCGGTCGACGCCGCCGGGCGGCCGCTGGCGGAACCGCTGATGTACAACGACAAGGTCGCCGACGACGGCATCCTGGCCGCGATCGCGCGCGAGGCGCCGGAGGCAAGCGCCGCACACGGGGCGACGTCGGGCCTCGCCAAGGCTTTGCTGTTCCAGCATCTGCCCGGCATCGCGGCAGTGCTGCACCAGGCCGACTGGATCGCGGGAAACCTGTCCGGACGTTTCGACATCAGCGACGAGAACAACGCGCTGAAGTCGGGCTATGATGTCGAGGCCCGGCGCTGGCCGGACTGGATCGCGGCCGCCGGCATGCGCATGGGCTTGCTGCCGCGCGTGGCAGAGCCCGGCGATGTCACCGGCACCCTCACCCCAGCCATGGCGGATCTGTTCGGCCTGCCGCGCGACGTGGCCGTGGTTGCCGGCACCACCGACGGCTGCGCCTCGTTCCTGGCGACCGGCGCTACGGCCGTCGGCGACGGCGTCACCGCGCTGGGATCCTCGCTGACCATCAAGATCCTGTCCGACCGGCCTATCTCGGCGCCGCGCTTCGGCATCTACAGCCATCGCCTCGGCGACACCTGGCTGGCGGGCGGCGCATCGAATTCCGGCGGCAAGGTGCTGACCCAGCATTTTCCGCTCGCGCGGATCATCGAACTCAGCGCGGCGATCGACCCGACGACCGAAACCGGCCTCGATTATTATCCGCTCGGCACGGCAGGCGAACGGTTCCCGATCGCCGATCCGGCCCTGCCGCCGCGCCTCACCCCTAGGCCGGCCGACGACGCCGACTATCTCAAGGCAATGTTGGAGGGCATGGCCGCGATCGAAGCGCTCGGCTACGGCCGGCTGGCAGAGCTTGGCGCACCGGCGCTGACATCGGTCAGGAGCGTCGGCGGCGGTGCGGCAAATCCGGCATGGACGGCGATCCGGCAGCGCAAGCTCGGCGTCGATTTCCTGCCCACGCTGTCAGACGAAGCCGCAGCCGGCACCGCGCGGCTGGCGCTAAAGGGTGCAAACAAGCAGGGACTCCTATGAGCGCGAAAACAATCGAACGTCTCGACGGCATCGCGCCGCTGGCTGAGCGTTACCAGGTCTTCCTGCTCGACCAGTTCGGCGTGCTGCATGACGGCCAGGCTCCTTATCCCGGCGCGGTGGCGGCATTGTCGGCGCTGAAGCACGCCGGCAAGACGGTGGTGCTGATTTCCAATTCCGGCAAGCGCGCCAGGCCCAACGAGGAGCGCCTGCTCAAGCTCGGCTTCGTCGCCGGAAGCTGGAACCATTTTGTGTCGTCCGGCGAGGTGGCATGGCGCTCCTTCAATGACATGGCGGCATCGGGAAAGCTGCGGCCGGGGACAAAATGCCTGCTGATCAGCCGCGACGGCGACCGCACGGCGATCGACGGCCTGCCCTTTGTACTGACCGAGGCCGGCGAAGACGCCGAACTGGTGCTGATCTCGGCCAGCGAGGGCGACCGCTACGAGCTCGACCACTACCGCAGGCTGTTTGCTCCGGCGGCGGCACGGCAGGTGCCATGCTTCTGCACCAATCCCGACAGGGTCATGCTGACGGCGGTCGGCCCCCGCTTCGGCGCCGGCGAACTCGCCGATCTCTACGAAAGCCTTGGCGGCAGCGTCACCCGCATCGGCAAGCCCTATCCAGCGATCTTCGACGCCGCGCTTGCACTGGCCGGCGAGCCGGACCGTGGCAGCGTGGTCTGCGTCGGCGACAGCGTCGAGCACGACATAGCGGGCGGAAATGGCGCCGGCGTCGCCACGGCGCTGGTGCTGAGCGGAATCCTGGCCGACACATCGGATCTTGCCGCCGTTTTCGACGAACAGCAGGCCTGGCCGGACTACATCACGGCTTCCTTCAGCTTCCGCTGACCGCATCGAGCATGCGCCTTGCGCTTTCCTCGTCGGTGATCAGGATCGTCGGTGCGATCAGGTTCATGGCGCCGAGCAGGGCCGCTGTCTTCTCCTCACCGCCGGAAGTGAGGATGCGGATCGGCGCCTTGCGCAGGCGATCGACATCCACCGACATCACATGACTGTTGACGGGATGGTCGACCAGATCGCCGTTGCGGTCGTAGAAATGGAACAGAAGGTCGCCGACGGCGCCACGCGCAAGCAGCGCCTCCCGGTCCGCTTCCTTCAGAAAGCCGCCGCGCGAGAAGGTGGTGGCAGAAGCGATGCCGCCAACGCTCAGCAGGACGGCATCGAGCGCGTCGGCCATTTCGAAAATCTCCTGCAGGCCGCAGCGCTCGACCAGCGCGATCTTGGTCTCGACGCTGTCGACCACGGCCGGTGTCGGCATCAGATAACCGTCACCCTGGAAGATCTGGGCGAAGCGCCACGCGAACTCGGCCGGGTTGACCCGGCGCGCGACGCCAACACCGCCAAGCAGCGATATCACGCTGAAATCGGTCAGCGATTTGGCGCTGATGAACGGCAAAGTGTGGAACAGCGTCACTCCCCAGCCGACACCGACCCGCATGCCCGATTTCATCGCATCGGACAGGAACATGCCGGTCTTGGCGGCGATTGCCGGGATCGGATCGGCATTGGTCGCCGTCAGCGGCGCCACCAGCGCCTGCTGCAGGCCGAAGGTTCTTTCGAGCGCACGCTCCAGCCGCACGATCTCCAGGAGTTCGCTCTCGATGGTGATCTTCACCTCGTTGCGCGCGCGGGCCTCCGCAAGCATGCGCACGATGGTGACGCGGCCGACGCCGAGCACGTCGGCGATCTCGTTCTGCGTCATCTGCTCGACGAAATACATCCAGGCGGCGCGGATCCTGAGGCGATCCGTCCGGCTCTCGCTGGCGACCTGCTCGGTCGCTTCGGCTCCTATCCGCCCCTCGTCGGCCCGCCCCTCTCCGGTTTGTCGTCGCCTGCCCAAATCATCCCTCCCCCGCAGCGATGGACCAGCACGCCATCGCCGATTCTGCATGCTGTTTTAGTATCGCCTATTGATCTGCCAATCGATAGGAACAATGTAGTGTTGTTGGCCGACCGTTGCTGACGGCCCTCCATGGCACTTTCGAGGTGACCCGCAATGCTCCGACAAATCTCCGAAGACGTTCGCGTCAACCTGAAGGACCGGTTGCGGGAAGTCCGCGACATCATCCGCCAGAGCCGCCATGACGGCACCGGCGACGCCAGCCTCCTGCGCGAAGCCACCAGCCACCTGCCGCCATTTCCGGGCAAAGGCATCGAAGGCCTGCTCAGCCACGCCGCGAGTGCCGTCGACGAAGCCCTGTCGATCGCCGAATCCTTTGTCCCGCACGAGCGACCGATCAAGGTCGACGGAACGACCGTAAAGGGCCTCGGCACCTATTTCCCGGCCGGAAACGAGGACCGGCAGTTGAGCGCGGAGCGCCTGTTCCGGCGCGACATGTACTATCTGACCAAGGCGGTGCTTGCCGGGCTGAAGATCGACAATGCCCGTATCCATGAAGCCGATTTCGCCGCCGTCCATGCCACGATGCGCAAGCGGCATGGCGATCTGCTGGCCGCGCTGACCGCGCCCGGTGCCGGCCTGCAGGCGATCGCGGCCACCTGCTCGGCGCTGCTGGTCGAGTGCCTCGCCCAGCGCCCGGTCCGTTTTGGCGAAACCGCCCCGGAAACGACGGCTGCGGGTGACCGGGCACTCGACATAAGCTGTCTGGCACCGGTCGTTCTGGCTTGCGGCCTGGCGACGACCGGCCGCGACGGCGCCCCGGAGCCCGACATGCTGGAGATCGCGATCCTGGCGGCCGATATACGTCACGACCGCATCGTTCAGGCCTGCGGCAGGGCGAGCCCGGTCGCTGAACTGACCCCCGTCTTTGCCACCTTGCTTGCGCATTTGCCATAGCTCAGGGATTTAGTCCCCGGCCATGGCCGTGATGGTTTTCTTGGCGCGCTGGATCGAGGCCGGGCTCATCGAAAGTTCGGTCAGCCCCATCTCGACGAAGGTGGGAATGAGATCCGGCCGCCCGGCCGCTTCACCGCACATGCCGACCATGATGCCGGCCGCGACGCCAGCCTTGGCCGTGAGCTCGATCGCCGACATGACGGCCGGATTGGTGACGTCGTTGAGCTTGGCCACCGTAGGGTTCAGCCTGTCGGCAGCCATGATGTACTGGGTGAGGTCGTTGGTGCCGATCGAGAAGAAGGCCACTTCTTTTGCCAGCGCCGGCGCGATCAGCACGGCGGCCGGGGTCTCGATCATCACGCCGAGGTCGAACGTTGCGTAAGGCACGCCTTCGGCCTTCAGTTCGGCGGCGCATTCATCGACCAGTGCGCGGGTGCGCGTGACTTCGGAAATATCGGACACCATCGGCAGCATCACCTTGATGTTGCCGTGCACGGCTGCCCGGAGCAGCGCCCTGAGCTGGCGCTTGAAGATGTCGGGCCGGTCGAGGCACATGCGGATGCCGCGCCAGCCGAGGAAGGGGTTCTCCTCGTCGGGAAACTCGATGCCGGCAATCGGCTTGTCGCCGCCGATGTCGAGCGTGCGCACGATGACGGGGTAGGGCGCGAAGGCATTGGCCAGCGCCGCATAGGTCTCGGCCTGCATGTCCTCCGAGGGGAGATGCATGTGGCGCATGAACAGAAGCTCGGTGCGGAACAGGCCGACGCCCATCGCGCCGGCTTCCTGCGCCGCCTCGATCTCTTCCAGCGAGCCGATATTGGCGGCGACCTCGATAACCCTGCCGTCGGCGCGCTTCGGCGTCACGGTCTTGAAGACGCTAAGCCCGGCACGCTCCCTTGCCGCCGCCTCGACGCGGCCGGCGAAATCGGCGCGCACCGCCGCATCGGGATCGACGATCACCTGGCCGCTGTTGCCGTCGAGCGCCACCTCTTGGGCAGCACGCAGGGCATTGACCTGGTTACCGAGGCCCAGCACCGCTGGAATGCCATGCGAGCGGGCGATGATGGCGATGTGCGAGGTGGCGCCGCCATGGCCGCAAACCACCCCGCCAATGCGTTTCAGCGGCGCGCGCGCCAGATCCCAGGCGCCGATGTCGTCGGCGATGAGAATGGCGCCTTCGGGAATGTTTTCGAGGCTGACGTCGTCTTGGCCCAGCAGCACCAGGCAAATCTGCCGCCCGACGGCATGGACATCGTCGGCCCGGGCATTGAGATAATGATCGTCAACGGCGCTGAAGTCGGCGGCGATGGTGGAGGCGGCGGTGATGACGGCCGAAACCGCGTCATTGCCGCCCCTGATGGCTTTTTCGGCCTCGCCGGTCAGGCTGTCGTCGGCGGCGATATCCCTGAGCGCGGCGACGATGCCGCGATCTCCGGCCGACAGGCTGTCCTGCGCCAACGCCCGGTCCATGCGCGCCTGGACCGCGGCAATGGCGGCGCGGAACCTGTCGATCTCGCCGGCGATCTCATCGGCCTGCAACAGGCGGCCTTGCCCGGCAATGTCAGGCGGGAAATGCGCGAAGGCCGGCCCGATGGCGACACCTTCGCTCGCGGCGACGCCGCGCAGACCCCTGGCTTCGCTTGATATCGCCGGCGCGGAATGAGCCGCCGATGCAGGCGCGCCTTCGTGCCCGGCATCGTTCGCGGGGGTCTGCGGTTCTTCATCGTCGAGACCGGCCTTGGGGTTTTCCAGATAGCCGATCAGCGCCTCGATGGCCTCGATGGCGTCGGCGCCGTTCGCCCGCACCGTGACTTCCTGGTTTTCCTTGACCGCCAGCAGCATCAGCTTGACGGAGCTCTTGGCGCTGACCGCCTTGCCGTCCTTGACCAGCTCGACATCGGATTCGAAACCCTTGGCGAGCTTGACGAACCGCGTGGCGGGACGGGCGTGCAGACCTTCATGCACTCTGACGATGGTCGAGCGTTCCATAGCAAATACTCTGCTTTTTTGAGCGCCAAAACCAGATGGGTCGCGGCGCGATGCTTTCAGGCGGCGATGGTGATGATCGCGTCTGTCTTCAGGGCGGCCACAAGGGCCTGTGTATCGACCTGCGATGCGCAGATCTCGCCCGGCCTCTCGGCCTCGCTGGCGCCGTTGAAGGAGATGACGACGTGGCCCATCTCGAGGACCTTGCTCCATGCGCTGGAGCCGACCGCGGTTATGGTCGCGGAAACATCGCCAAGGGAGATCGACGCGCCCTTCTGGGGCGCGCCGTCGCTGGGTCCGTGCTCCATCTTGTGGAGCACGGAAACCTCGGCGAGCTCCGGCGGCGAGCCATCCGCGAACAGGATGACCACGCCCCCTTCGGCAAGATCCGCCACTTCGGGTCCGATGGCTGTGACCCGTGTTCTCAACAGAACCGTCATATGGCGAACCTCATTTTCCAACTCTCCTGAGATAGAGTGGCTTATCGCTTTATGGAAACGGCGAGCCACTCTATCTCTTTTGTTTTGAAGCAATTCCGGACGGAAAACCGTGGAACACTTTTCCTGGAATTGCTTCTTAGAACACGATCAGGCTGACGACCCAGGCGATCAGCACCGAGACCGGACCCATGATCTGGCGGCTGATGAGCACCGCCGGCACACCGATTTCGATCGTCTTCGGCTTGGCTTCGCCCAGCGCCAGGCCGACCGGAACGAAGTCGCAGCCGACCTGGGTGTTGTAGGCAAACAGCGCCGGCAGGGCCATCGCCGGCGAAATCGTGCCGTTGGCGATCTGCGGACCGATGATGGCGACGCCGATGACCTGCGCGATGACCGCGCCTGGCCCGAGGATGGGCGACAGGAACGGCAGGCCGCAGATCGCCGAGATGATCAGCAGGCCGACGATGTTGTTGGCCAGCGGTCCCATCGGCTGGGCCAGCACGTCGCCGATGCCGGTGTACAGGATCAGGCCGATGAGCATGGTCACGAAGGCCATGAACGGCAGCACGTTGCGCACGACCTGGTCGATGGTGCGGCGGCCGGAATTGAAGAAGATGCCGACCACACGACCCATGACGCGGCCGATCGAGCTGATCAGGCCGATAAGCCCGCCTTCGCTCGGCAGCGGCTGTGGTGCCGCGGCTGCATTGCTATTGCTTGAACCCATCGATGCTGCTCCCCCCGCAGTGGTGACCGTTTCGGATCCGTCCGCCATTGTGACGTTGGCCGGCTTCACGCCCGAAACGTAGATGTCTTCCGTGATGAACTGGGCGAGCGGCCCAGCCTGGCCGACCGGCGTCAGGTTGACGGTCGGGATGCGCTTGCGCGGGTAGACGCCGCAGCGGGCGGTACCGCCGCAATCGACGACGACGACCGCCATCTCGCCTTCGACAGGCGGCGCCTTGAAGCCGTCGACAGCCGTGGCGCCGGTCATGTCGGCGATGAGCTGTGCCACGGGATGGATGCCGCCTCCCGTAACGGAGACGATCTTGTCGCGCTGCGCGGTTGGCTCGATGACGAGCGGGCCGCCCCAGCCTGTGTTGCCCCTGGAAATGCGTACGGCTTTGTATGTCTTGGCCATGTTGTCCTCCCCGCCCTTACAGCTCTACGCCTTGGCGGCGTGCCATGATGGCGGTGATGCGCTCGGTCAGCATGCCCTTGAGCAGGATGACGACGAGGCCGACGATGGCGTACCAGATCGCCACCTTGACGTGGTAACCGGCAACGACCGCACCCTTCTTTTCCAGCTCCAGCAACGCGACGAGAATGCCGCCCCAGACGAAATATTCGCCGGGATTGATGTGCGGGAACAGGCCAAGCGGCGGGTGCACGTAGGACACGGCCGCGTCATAGAAGGCCGGCTTGTGCTTTTCTTCCAGGAACGATCCGAACGTATAGGCCATCGGATTGGTGAGGAAGAACACCGCCAGCAGCGGCAGCAGCGTGTAGCGCGTCAATGCGATACGGCCCGCGCCGCGCGCCAGGCCGTGCACGCGTTCTTCGCCGACCAGCTCGGTGACGGCATAGAAGGCGGTCATCAGCACCACCAGCGTCGGGATGATGCCGGTGACGAAGCCGGCGAACACTTCGCCGCCCTTCTGGAAAATGCCGATGAAGTATTTGCCGATGGCGGTCAGCCAGCCGAGCTGCTCTTCCTGCTGGACTTCTTTCAGCTTTTCCTTGAACTGATCGACTGTGATCGGTCCGCTGTCCGCCTGTGCGAGGACAACGAGATGGTCGGACGCATGCTCGACGGCGAGCTTGCCATGCAAAGCAGCATCCGAGACCATGGCACCTGCGACATGCAGATTGTGCACGGCCATGTCGGCATGCTGCGCCAACAACGAAAATACAGACATTTCTCCTCCTTATGCCGCCCGCCGGTTTATCCCAGTCGGTGCGCGGCGTGCTTTAGGCCCTTGCTACGTTCAAACCGGATAGGCCCGGCTTCTTCCCCGGCTCCGACCGTGCTTTGTCGATCTGCTCGATCGCGCGCTTCACGGCCTCGGCCACACCGGGTTCCCCCTCCCCCATGATTGCAGGGTTGGACCGGAGTCGATCGAGGGCAACGCCCTCGAATTCTTGAAATCTCTTGAATTTGGTGAAGACGGAACGGCCGCTCATCACCATCACGCGGCGCACGACCAGGTCAGGCGTCACCACAACCAGCGCGATGGTGCCCTTGGCCAGCCGGCCGCGAAAATTGCCGGCTCCGACAAAGCCATCCTTGTACTGGTCGGTGACACCGCGGAAGACATCCGAATAGTGCCGCATCTGCAGCCAGACGCCGAGCGACTGCAGCGCCCACACAATAACCAGCAGAAGCAGTCCCCACTGCCAAATCGCCATTCGGTTCTCCTCCCGAAGCCTCAGTTGAAGCTCACCTTGGACCGGCGCGCGACAACAGCAAAGTGAGAACATTTGTTTCCGCGAATGTCAATATGTATGATATTGACCCTGGTCACGGTCATCCACAGGGCCGTCGGCCGATTTCGGCGGCGGCACGGCTGTGCTAGCCTGTGACGAAACGGGATGCGTGAAATGGAACTGCCCTTCAGGGACGAACTGGCCCTCATGCCCGACCTGCGCCACCGGTTGCGGCAGCTGCGCTGGTTCCGCGCCACCTTCCGCGGCAGCGCCAAGGTGGTCTCGGACACGTTCGGCGTGCGTTTCGAGATCGACGAGGCGAAGCTGACCCGGGCTTTTCTCGACTGGGTCGAGATCATGGAAGAGCAGAAGCGCTTCGCCGCTGTCGACCGCGCCGACTTCATCGTCTTTGCCGCCGGCCTCGTGCTGCGCGAATTGATCAAGCAGGCGCCGGCCAGGGAAATCTCGGGCCTCGCGCAGCTAATCGAGACGGACCAGAATGCCGGCACGCTCGAAATCATCCGCTTCTGGCCAGAAGGGTTCCTCTACACCAACTACTGCGTCTCGGTCATTTCGGCGATCTACGAGCAGGAATTCGGCACGGCACCCAGCATCGACAAATGTGCCGACGATCTGCGCACCTGGTGGTCCTATCGCGAGAATGTCACCGAGATGCCGGCCTACGCGGTGGCTTTCCTCGACCGCTTCCTCGGCGCCGAACCGAACTGGATCACGCCGGACCGCGCGCAGTCCCGGCAAGCCATGCAACGGGCGCTCGGATCCGCCCGCGCCAGCGACGCGCTGCGCCAGCTTTGACCCCGCCAAAAACAGCGCGCTATTGAACATTTGACTTTTTGCCGATAGCGATGTGCGAAATCGAGTCCGGAGAGAAGCGCGTGGCGCGACCAAGGCCTATCATTTTCGATTGCGACGGCGTTCTCGTCGACAGCGAGCCGCTGGCCGCCAAGGCCTACGAGCGCGTCTATGAAAAGCACGGCATGCCGGGCGTCCATGGCGGCATCATCGCCCAGTGCGTCGGCATGAAGCAGTCCGACATCATCACCCGAATCGAAGAGTTAACCGGCCACCAGTTTCCCGCTTCGGCGGCCAGCGACATCTGGGCCGAGACCAAGATCCTGTTCTCCGAGGAATTGAAGCCGACACCAGGAATTGCCGCGTTCTTGGAAACGCTCGAGGGCGACCGCTGCGTTGCCTCGTCATCGTCGGTTGAGCGCATCAACCACAGCCTTGCCGTCACTGGTCTGGCAGGGTTTTTCGGCGACGCGATCTACAGCTCCTCGATGGTCAAGAACGGCAAGCCCGCACCCGACATCTTCCTGTTCGCCGCCGCCAGGATGGGCGCCAATCCGGCGGATTGCATCGTCATCGAGGATTCCCCCTTCGGCATCCAGGGCGCGGTCGCCGCCGGCATGACGGCGATCGGCTACACCGGCGGCGGCCATACCTATGCCGAGCATGGCGCGCGGCTGACGGCGGCCGGCGCCGATTTCGTCTGCGCCGACTGGCATGAAGTTAGCCGGCAATTGTCTGGACTCGGCGTGCCCGCCTAATTTAGCGGTTAGAGCAATTCTAAAGAGGCCGCGGCCATTGGCTCCGTGGGATGACGGCGCCGACACGGAAGTTGAACGACAAGACCCTCGTCGCCTCGGTGTCGACCTCGCACCGGAAGCTCAGCTGGTACCAAGTGGTCATCGTGCTGAAGGCGGCCTCCGGTCGGCTGAGAACGTTGCCTGCCTTGAGCGGAATGGTTGGCAGCCATTTGGGAGAATAGTCGGCCTGCTGCAATTCCTGGTTCAGTACGTTGGCGCAAAGGTTGGCAATGCGCTGATCGCGCGGCACGTTCTCCATGGAGCTTGTGGCGAACGCATTGCCGGTTGCCCCTTGCGAGTAAAGCTTTCTGACGCCCGGAAGGCCGGAATAGATCGGCGATCCCGCAACCTCGTTGTTCGTCGAACCTGGCTTCCCTGCATCCCCGCCTGGGGCCTTCAAGGCTCTTGCGGATTTGAACTTCATAGGCTTTGAAGGTTTGGGCTTTGCCTTTTCGGCCGAGGCTGGAGGCGCCGGCTTACCACCCGTCTCAGGCGGCAATGGCTCTGGCGTCACGGCCGCTTGCTTTTCGGCGGGTCGCGGTGCGACCTCCGGCGGCTGTTTGTCAGTGCCCTCGGCCGCCTGCTTCTCCTCGCTTTGCGCGGGCTTTTCGTCCGGCGCAACGGTGGCTGGCTTTTCGTCCAGCTTGCTGGGCTCTGCCTTCTGTTGTGGCGTTGCAGCCGTGGCAAGCTCGGTCGGCGTGGGTGTCGGTGCTACAGGCGGCTTCGCCGCCTCATCCTTGGCCGGCGACGGCGTGTTGGGCTTGGCGCTGCCACCGTCGAGCGATTTCTCCGGCCCGGTATCTTTCTGGCCGTACTGGAAAACGCGCTTCAGAACCTGGTCGTTTGGTGGTTTCGGCGGTTCCGGAGGCGGCTTTTGTTCAGGCGGCTTTTCAGCCTTCTTCTCAGGTTTCGGCTCCGGTGGCTTTGGCGCAGGTTTCGGCTTAGGCGTCTCGGGCGGCGGCACGATCGCGACATTGACCGGCTGCTCCTCCAGCGGCTGTGGGGGAGGCACGCGCAGGCCATAAACCAGCAGCGCCGCGATAAGCGCGTGCAGGATCAGCGATGCGGGAATGCCCCACAGCAGATTCCGACGCCGTTCTCGTGCCTCGTCCTTCATCCTGACCGATGTGGAATGAAATAGCGGCGGCTTCAAGCATAAGCACAGGATTGGCGCAATTTGGCCGCTGACAGCTTGGTGATCTGGATGATCACGCGCAGAAGATCAGCCCAGAATCCCGTCCAGAAACCGTTCGTCCAGCCGCGTTTCGCCAAACCAGTTCAGCCGGTTGATGCTGACGAAGCCGGCATCGATCGCCGCGTTATCGTCGCCCGGCTTGCTTGCATGGGCACGACCGCGCGGCACGGTGATGACGGTGAGATCGCCGTCGCTCTCCAGGATTTCGGCCGTCCGGCCGATCTTGTCGCGGCCTATGCGCGGCTGACGAATCTCGGCTGGCAGCGAAGTCGGCAGGTTGACGCTGAGCCAATGTCCCTCGCTCGTCCAATCCCCGCGCGATTGCCACAATGAAGCAATCAACGTGCCGAGCCAGTGGTCGTCGCCATCGGTGAAATCAGGATTCTTCACACGCGAAAAGCCGATCGCCGGGACGCCCCAGAAGGTCGCTTCCCGCGCAATGCCGAGCGTGCCGGAATAGGCGAGATCCTCGGCGACGTTGCGGCCGTCATTGACGCCCGACAGCACGAGGTCCGGCTTCTTCTCATCGGCAAACAGCCATGTCATCGCGCTCACCACGCAATCGGCCGGCGTGCCGGAGCAGGAGTACCAGTTCGGCTTGATGCGCCGCATTGTCAGCGGCCTCGCGATCGTCAGCGACGACCCGGCGGCGGTGCGCTTGCCATCGGGCGCGACCACCCAGACATCGTCGCTCAGACCAATCACCGCGTTGACGAGACGGGCAAGTCCCGACGCTTCGATGCCGTCATCGTTGCAGATCAGGATTCTCATTGTTCGCTCCCCAGAGCATGATGCCGAAAAGTGTGAAGCGGTTTTTCGGACGACATCATGCTCGATCTCCTTAATTTAGAGCCGGCACCGCGATGCGTTGGCCGGTACGGCATTGGGTGCGCAGCGACGGGATGTGGCTTTTCAGGTCATCCAGGAGATCGGTGGTGCAGGAATGACCGAGCGCGTCGGGCCGTCCCGCTTTCTCCCAGATACCGACATTGCCGGAAAGCGTCGGATGGGTGGGCATGCGCACCCAGTCCGCACGGCCGGCCTTGTGCAGGAGATCGCCCGGTGAACCGGCGGGCAGATGTCCGGTAAGAAGCACCGGCAGTCCGGCCTGGTCGGCGCGCGGCAGAAGGTGCGACGACGGACCGGCGGCGCCCATGCCGTCATCCGCGAGCAGCGGCAGAAGCGGCAACGGATCCGCATCGGTCCAGTCGGCGGCACTTGCCAATCGGGCACGCAGCAGTTCGCAAACGCCGGGCAGCAAAGCCGCCGTGGCGCCGATCTGCGCTTCCAGCGACGTGCGCATGCCGGCATGGACGGCAAACGGCCCCGGCAAGGCCGCGATCAGTTCCAGCGATCGTCCCGACAGCGGCGTCGGCAGCAGGCACCCATTTGAATGCCTTGCCACCCATTGCGAGATTTCGCGTGCCCGGACCGCGCCCGGCACAGGATCGGCGCCGTAGGAGGCATCGAAGACCAGAAGATCGCAGTGCGGGATCGTGTCCATGGCGAAGACATTGCTGTCCGGTACGACATCGGCCGAATAGGCGACACGGCTTTTCCCGTCATCGATGGCGAACCAGACGCCGCCCACGACATGCCCCGACCGTCCCGTCCTGATCGCCAGATTGCCGCTTTTCAGCGTGTCGCCGGGTTCGAAGATTTCGATACGATCGTCTGGAATTGGAAAACGCTTGAAGTCCGCGGGATCGGCATAGGCGGCAAGTGTCGCCGGCGCCTCGTCGCGGGTCTCGGCCGTCATGAAGATCGGGCCGGCATAGCCGCGCGACAACAGCCAGCTCAGCGCACCGACATGATCCTCATGCGCATGCGAGACAAAGACCGCGTCGATGCCGGCAACCGAACCGTCGAGCGCCGGATAGTATTCCGCCCCCGTCGCGCCAACCTTGATGCCGACATCGAGCAGGATGCGATCACTGCCGCTGCTGACTGCGAGGCTGGTGCGGCCCTTTTCGCCAAAGCCGCCAAGCAAATCCAGCATCATCACGGTGCGGCCCCCGGGATCAGCCAGCCGGACTTTATACGCAGCCGTGCCTGGGCTCCGCTCTCCAGGACCACCGGATCGGGCTGTTCGAAATGCAAGGTGAGATCGGGACCGGCGGAAGGCGTGAATTCGATGCGCGCGGCACCTCCCTGGTAGATCACCCGCTTGACGAGGCCGTCAAAGCCGGGTCCGTCAGGCGAAACGTCGAGATCGGCGGAGCGGCAGCATATCTTTGCGCCGGCGCGTGGCTGCTCGCCGGCCCGGCAGCGCACAACCAACTCGGTTCCGAGAACCCTGACCTTGCAATGACCGGCATTTTCGGCACTCAGCACATCGGCAGGGAGCAAAATTCCTTGCGAGATGAAGGAAGCCACCATCTCATTTGCCGGCTCATGATAGAGTTCGCGTGGCGTCGCCAGCTGCGCAAGGCGCCCGTGATCCATCACCGCGATGCGGTCGGCCAGCGCCATCGCCTCGGCCTGGTCGTGGGTGATGTAGACGATGGTCGTGCCCGTGCGCTTGTGGAAGGCGGCGAACTCGTTTTCCATCGAGGCTCTCAAATGCACGTCGAGATTGGCGAGCGGCTCGTCGAACAGCACCAGCGACGGCGCGGCGACCAGACAGCGCGCCAAGGCAACGCGCTGACGCTGGCCGCCGGAGAGATTGGCGGGCCTTCGATCGCCCAAGCCCTGCAGGTTGACCAGGGTGAGTGCATCTTCGACCTTCCGGCGCGCCACCGCTTTGTCGAGCTTCGCCACTTTCAGCGAATAGCCGATGTTTTCGGCGACCGTCATATGCGGCCACAGCGCGTAGTTCTGGAAGACGATGCCGACGCGCCGCTTTTCCGGCGCGACGCTGCCGCCCTTGGCCGACACGATTTCGCTGCCGATGCGGATCTCGCCTGACGTGACCTTCTCGAATCCGGCGACGAGCCGCAGCAGCGTGGTCTTGCCGCAGCCGGACGGCCCGAGCACCGCCAGGAACTCGCCGTCGGCGACGTCGATCGATACGTCCTTCAGGGCGTCGAAATCGGCGAAGCTCTTGGTCACATGGTCCAGGGTCAGTCGCGCCATGGCAGAACTCCACTCGGAAGATGAGGGGCAAGCAGATTGGTCACCAGCATCAGCACGAAGGTGACCGCGACCGTGATGACGGACATCGCCGCCGCGTAGTTGGAATCGCCGCCCTGCTCGAAGGAAAACATTACGACGCCGATCGTCTCCGACCCGGACGACCACAGCAGCGCCGAGACGGTGAGTTCGCTGAGCGCCGTCATGAAGATCAGCAGTCCGCCCGCGATCGCCGCCGGCGCCACCAGTGGAAAGATGATGGTGCGCATGCGCGTGAACAGCCCGGCGCCCGCCACCTGCGCCGCCTCTTCCAGCGCCCGGTCGATCTGGTGATAGCCGCTGATGGTCGGTCGCAGCGCCAGCACCAGGAAACGGGCGAGGTAAGCGTAGAGGATGATCCAGACCGTATTGTAGAGCTGGATGCCGGTCAGCGGGATCGGCCGCAGGAAGAGCAGCAGCGAGGCGATCGCCAGCACCACGCCGGGCAAGGCATAGGGCAGCTCCACCGACAGATTGAGCAGCCGCACCCAGCGCTGCTTGCCCCAGGCGATCAGATAGCCGATCGGCACGGCGACGAGCACCGCGAAGAAGGCCGCCGCGATCGACAGCCAGAAACTGTTGAAGAAGGCGCGGCTCGCCGCATCGTGCTCGAACAGCACGAAGCGATAATTGTCGAGCGTCGCCGTCTTGGCGGTGAGCGCAATGCCGTAGCCGGGCACCAGCGAGGTCAGCACCAGCCCGAACAAGGGCAGGAACAGCACCAGCACGATCAGCAGCCACATGCCGGCCTGGACGGCGGGGCCCCAGCGGCCAAGCTCGTAGGGTTCGGCCGGCAGCGAGGTGGAGCTGATGCGGTAGTCGCGGCGGCGGCTCATGAGCTCCTGGGCGAGAATGCCCGCCATGGCGATGACACCGATCAGCACCGACAGGAAAGCCGTTTCGCCAAGCACGGCGGGGCCGCCGCCGGCCAGCTTCTGGTAGATGAGCGTCGGCAGCACGAGATAGTTGGCGGGAATGCCGAGAAAGGCCGGGATGCCGAAATTGCCGACGCAGGAGACGAAGGCCAATGCCGCCGCGGCCATGATCGACGGCGTCATCAAGGGCAGCACGATAGTGACCAGCACGGTGAACCAGCCGGCGCCGCCGGCGCGTGCCGCCTCGACCAGTTCGCGCGGCAGCTTGCGCAGGCCGGCACGCACGAGCAGGAAGACCAGCGGACCATATTGTACGCCGAGCAGCAGGATGATGCCCGATGTCGAATAGAGCGGATTTTTCGTGCCGAGCGGCGGGGCCGCGCCGAACAGCTTGAGAAACGGACTGGCCGGGCCGAACAGTTGCAGCCAGGCCAGCGCCGTCACCTGCGGCGCGATCATCAGCGGCATGACATAGCAAAGCACCAGCGCGCTCCGGCCGCGAATGTCTGTCAGCGAGACGAGAACTGCCACCAGCGTTCCCGACAGCACCGCAAGGAGGGTGCCGCCTATGCCGATGACCAGCGTGTGTCCGGTGGCGATCCAGGTCGCCGGGCTTCTCAGCCCGGCCTCGATGGCCACGGTCGACATCGTGCCGCCAGGCGCCACGATCTCCTTGAGGAGCCGCAGCATCGGCAGCAGGGAAAGCAGCACAATGACGACGGCCACCGCCGCCGTCAGGGCCGTTTCCTGGCCCCGACTTTCCCTTATCCGTGTGGACATGATTGATTTTCCTGAGATCGATCCGCGATCGGCTTTGTTCGTAGCGCTTCGGGATGCCGTCGAGGCGGCACCCCGAAGCGATTGCCGGCTCAGCCGCCGAACAGCTCGGAGAACTGCGCCTTGTCGGCGTCTGTCTTGGCGACGATCGCCTTGGTGTCGAACGACATCACCTTGACCTTGACGCCTTCCGGCATCCAGTCGGGACGGCCAATCGAGGCGCGCGCCGGCAGGTAGCCCATGGACAGCGCCAGCTTCTGGCCGTCATCGGAAAGAATGAAGTCGACGAACTTCTTGGCGCCTTCCACATTCTTGGCGGTCTTCATGATGGCGACCGGTTCGGTCACGGCGGGCACGCCCTCGCTGGGGAACACGAACTCGACCGGCGAGCCCTTCTTCTTGGCATTCATCGCCATGAAGTCGACCAGGATGCCGTAGGGCTTCTCGCCCGATGCCACCGACTTCAGCACCGCGCCATTGCCACGCACGCTGACGGTGTTGTTGGTCTTCAGCTTCTGGAAGAAATCCCAGCCATAATTGGCGTCGCCGACGAAGCCCGAGAGCAGGTAGGCGGCTGCTCCCGAATAGAGCGGACTCGGCATGACCAGGCCATCGGCATAGGCGGGCTTGGCGAGATCGGCCCAATGCTCCGGCTTTTCGGCGGCCGCGGTGTTGTAGACGATGCCGGTGGTGATCAGCTTGCTGCCGAAATAGGTCTTGTCGGCGTCATAGGCATCGGCCTCGATGCCGTCGAGCTTTGCCTCGGGATAAGGCATCAGCCGGCCGTCCTTCTTCAACAGCTCCATCGAGACCGCGTCGGCGATCAGAAGCACGTCGGGCTGCGGGCTGCCGGCGGCGAACTCGGCCGCCATCTTGGTCAGGATGTCGCTGGTTCCGGAGCGATAGATGGTCACGTCGATGCCGGGCTGCGCCTTCTTGAAGGCGTCCACGGTCTTGGCCGCGTCGGCCTCGGGCTGCGATGTGTAGAGCGTCAGTGTTTCGGCGTTTGCCACGCCGGCAAACAAAGTTGCCGCGAGCGCCAGTTGGCTGGCCAGCAGCTTGATGAAGTGCGTCTTCATGAGACCTCCTGTCTTGTCTGTGCATGACCGGTCCGGCCCAGGCCGGCTCCCCGTCTCTTCCTCCCTGCACGGCGCATATGACTGGTGGATGACATAGCGCGTGAAACGCACAAAATATGTTCATATGTACAATGTCAATTACAAATGAACAGAGATGTGCAACTATCGGCAGGCCGCAACCCGGCATCCGGTTGACATCCGGCCGGCGTTTCTCCGATGAGGGCAACGCGGCCCGGCCATGGCTGATGAGGGACGAGAAGACATGCCCACGCAAAAACCCGCACCGGCCCGTTTGCCGATGGTGTCGTCCGATCTCAACGTCAAGACGGCCTGGCTCTACTACGTCGAGGGCTTCACGCAGGAGCAGATCGCCGAAAAGCTCGATGTCTCCCGGGTGAAGGTCATGCGCACGCTGGCCGCCTGCACCGCCGAAGGCATCGTCGTCACCATGATCAACGCGCCGACCGCCGAGCAGGTGGCGCTCGAACGGGCACTTGAGAAGCGCTGGGGCCTCAACGCCGCGGTCGTCATTCCGACACCCTCGGCTCAGGACCGTCTGGAAAAGGCGATCGGCCACGCCGTCGCCGCCTTTCTCGGCGAGCAGATGCAGGACGGCATGACGCTCGCCATCGGCGGCGGCGCGACGCTGCATGCCAGCCTGGGCTTTCTCGCCCGCCGGCAGTTGAAGCGCGCCTCGGTGGTGGCGCTGGTCGGCAGCCTGCCGCATTCGCAATGGATCAACCCGTCGATCGTCGCCGCCAAGGTCGCCGATGTCTTCGAGGTCGACAGCTATCAGATCACCGCGCCGGTGACGGTCGACGATCCCTCGCTTCGCGATCTCCTGTGGGCGCAGCCAACCCTGCAGGATGTGCGCCGGCGTGCGGCCGCCGCCGACATCGCGTTGCTCACGGTCGGCGACATGTCGCCGGACGCCACCATCTTCCGGCACGGCATCGTGCCATCGTCGCTGATCGCGTCGCTGAAGGCGAAAGGCGCGGTCGCCAACATGCTGTGCTACTTCGTCGATGCCGCGGGCAGGCTGGTCGACCACGAGGTCAATGGGCGCGTCATGGCCATCGATCTCGAAATGGTCGGCCAGGTGCCGAATGTCGTGCTGGCCGCCGGCGGAAAACGCAAGGTGGCCGCGATCCTCGCCGCGCTGAAGGCCGTCAGCACCAATGTGCTGATCACCGACAGCGACACGGCGACCGCGCTGCTGGCCAAAAGCGGTTAGGAGAGCTTCGATTCCTGTTCGAGCTAGATAAGTCCGCGTTCGCGCAAGAAATCCTCGACGCCGACATGGGTCATGGATTCGAACTCGGCGATCGCCTCGGCCACCCGCTTGCGCTGGGCGGCCAGCAGCGTGAACACCTGCTTCATCTCGCCGGAAACGCCAAAACGGCTCCACCGCTCGGCGATATGCATGGGCAGGCCGATATCGGCACAGAATGCATCCAAGCTGTCGTAGCCGAGGCTTGCGACAAGCTGCTTCGTCTCTTCCGCCGACATGCGCGGTTCGAAGGCATGGTCGTGCAGGCGCTGCGCCACCAGCTTGATGTCGGATGGCGAGGCGCCCATGACCTTGCCAAACAGGGTTTTGACATCAGATGGGTCGAATGCGGGCATGCTGGCCTCCCTGGATCGCGGTCCACAGAAAAGATGGGGCAAGGGTCGGCGCCTGACAAGTCATTTCCGTCGTAAGCCGGCACACCAATCGGCACCGGCTTGCAACAGAGGGCCTAGACCAGCATGCCCATCGGGTTCTCGATCAGCCGCTTGAAGGCGACCAGCAGTTCGGCACCAAGCGCTCCGTCGACGGCACGATGGTCGGTCGACAGCGTCACCGACATCACGGTGGCGATTTTGATCTCGCCGTTCTTGACCACCGCCCGCTCCTCGCCGGCACCAACCGCCAGGATCGTCGCATGCGGCGGGTTGATGACGGCGGCAAAATCCTTGATGCCGAACATGCCGAGGTTGGAGACGGCGGTCGTGCCGCCCTGATACTCTTCCGGCTTCAGTTTGCGGCTGCGGGCGCGGCTCGCCAGATCCTTCATCTCGTTGGAGATGGTGGACAGCGTCTTTTCGTCCGCTTTGCGGATGATCGGCGTGATCAGGCCGCCGGGGATCGACACGGCAACGCCGACATCGGCATGCTTGTGCTTGACCATGGCGCTTTCGGTCCACGAGGCATTGGCATCCGGCACCGCCTTCAGCGCCAGCGCCATCGCCTTGATGACCATGTCGTTGACCGACAGCTTATAGGCGGGAGCCTCGCCCTTCTCGGTCTTCTTCATCGGCGCCGCCGCATTGATCTGCGTGCGCAATGCCAAGAGTGCATCGAGTTCACAATCGAGCGTCAAATAGAAATGCGGGATGGTGGTCTTGGCCTCGACCAGGCGCCGCGCGATGGTCTTGCGCATATTGTCGTGCGGGACGAGTTCGTAGGAGCCTTGCTCGAACAGCCGCAGCACGTCCCCATCCCCCTTGAGGGGAGGGTAGCCGGCCGCAGGCCGGTCGGGTGGGGTCGGCTCGACTGGGGTCGGCCCGACTGGACTCGGCGCGAAGGAGGTGCCTTCTGAGGCGACCCCCTCCGTCCGTTTCGCGGACACCTCCCCCTCGAGGGGGGAGGAAAGCGCGGCGTCTATGTCGGCTTTTACAACACGGCCATATGGGCCCGTGCCTGCGATATTGGAAAGTGCAATGCCTGCTTCCCGAGCCAAGCGCCGAGCCAAAGGCGTCGCGCGGGTTTTCCCCTCCCCCTCGAGGGGAGGGTGGCCGGCCGCAGGCCGGTCGGGTGGGGTCGGTTCGACCAGGCTCAACGCAGGAGCGGTGCCTCCTGAGACGATCCCCTCTGTCGGCTTCGCCGACATCTCCCCCTCGAGGGGGGAGATTGGCGCCTTGTCCCCATACGCCTCCCCATCAGCATAGATCCAGGCAACAGCCGCGCCCACCGCGATATCGACACCTTCCTTGCCGGTGACGTCGCGCAGCACGCCGCTGGCCGGTGCGTCGATCTCCATCGCGGCCTTGTCGGTCTCGATCTCGAACAGGACATCGCCCTTCTTGACGTGGGCACCTTCCTCGGCGAACCAGCGCGAAATCTGTCCGGTCGCCATGTCCATGTCGACCTTGGGAAGAATGACTTCGGTCGGCATCTCTCAGCGAACCCCTTTCGCGAGGTCGCGCGCGGCGCTGATGATGTCGGGAACCTGCGGCACTGTGGCCTTTTCCAGCTCCGGATTGTAGGGGATCGGCGTCTCGGCGCCGCCCAGCCGCACGATCGGCGCGTCGAGATAGTCGAACGCCTCGCTCTCGGCGATCATGGCGCTGACCTCGGCGCCGATGCCCAGCGTCTTGACCGCTTCGTAGACGCACATCAGCCGCGACGTCTTCTTGACGCTGTCGATGACGGTCTGCTTGTCCATCGGTCGGATGGTCCTGAGGTCGACGATCTCGACATCGATGCCTTCGGCTTCCAGCGCGGCCGCGGCGTCGAGCGCCTTCTGCACCATGATCGAGGTGGCGACGATGGTGAGGTCGCGGCCCTCGCGGCGAATATCCGCCTTGCCGATCGGCACCGTGTAATAACCTTCGGGCACCGGGCCCTTCATCTTGTAGAGCAGCTTGTGCTCGAAGATCATCACCGGATCGGGATCGGCGACCGCCGCCAAAAGCATGCCCTTGGCATCGTAGGGCGTCGCCGGCTGGATGACCTTGAGACCGGGCACATGACCGAGCCAGGCTTCGAGGCTCTGGCTGTGCTGCGCGGCGGCGCCGGTGCCGGAGCCGGCGGGAAAGCGCATCACCACGGGAACCGAAACCTCGCCGCCCAGCATGAAGCGCATCTTGGCCGCCTGGTTGACGATCTGCTCCATGGCGAGCGTCGCGAAATCGGAAAACTGGAATTCGAATATCGGCCGCATGCCGGTGAGGGCCGCGCCGACCGCGACGCCGGCGCCGCCCAGTTCCGAAATCGGCGTGTCCATCACGCGGTCCGCGCCATAGCGCTCGACCAAGTCGCCGGTCACCTGGAAGGCGCCGCCATAGACGCCGATATCCTCGCCCATCAGGAAGACGCGTTCGTCCATGTCCATGGCGATCGCCATGGCCTCCTGGATCGCCTGGGCGTAACTCAGTTCACGCACCATCGCGTCCATCACGCCTGCTCCGTATAGACATAATTTCCGGTCTCGCTGATGTCCGGCGACGGACTTGCCTTGGCGAATTCGATACCGTCGGCGATTTCCCGCGCCACCGCATCGCGGATGGCCTCGATGCCCTTGTCGTCGATGAAGCCGAATTCGCGCAGCTCGTTTTCGAACAGCGTGATCGGGTCGCGGTTCGACATCCAGTCCTCGATCTCCTCCTTGGTGCGATAGCGGTTGCGGTCGCTCTTGGAGTGGCCGCGATGACGGTACGTCTTGGATTCGATCAGCGTCGGCCCCTCGCCTGCACGGGCACGCTCGACGGCCCTGTAGGACGCCTCGGCAACCTCGGAGAAGATGTTGCCGTTGACGACGACGCCCGGCATCGAATAGGCGGCGGCGCGCTCCGCGATGTTCTTCACCGCAGTGGAGCGGGCCGTCGACGTCGACATGCCGTAACCGTTGTTCTCGCAGACGAAAATGACAGGCAGCTTCCAGATCGCGGCCATGTTGAGCGCCTCGTGGAAGGCGCCTTCATTGTTGGCGCCGTCGCCGAAGAAGGAGACCACGACCTTGCCGGTCTTCATCCTCTTGGAGGAGAGCGCTGCCCCCACCGCGATCGGAATGCCGCCGCCGACGATGCCGTTGGCGCCGAGATTGCCCTTGCCGACATCGGCAATGTGCATCGAGCCGCCGCGGCCCTTGCAGTAGCCCGTGGTCTTG
The DNA here is from genome assembly GCF_020165735.1 of Mesorhizobium sp. B283B1A. Taxonomy (NCBI): domain Bacteria; kingdom Pseudomonadati; phylum Pseudomonadota; class Alphaproteobacteria; order Hyphomicrobiales; family Phyllobacteriaceae; genus Mesorhizobium; species Mesorhizobium sp. B283B1A. The sequence goes on along the minus strand of NZ_JAIUIQ010000009.1, from coordinate 5,912 downwards.
CCGAAGAACTCGGCGAACATACGCTTGACCTCGGCGCCCTTGGCGATGCAGTGGCCGTGGCCGCGATGGGTCGAGGTGATCTGGTCATCCTCGCCAAGCGGCATGCAGATGCCCATGGCGCTGGCCTCCTGGCCGATCGACAAATGCATCGTGCCGTGGATGAGGCCGCGCGTGTAGCACTCCTCCGCGCCCTCTTCGAAGCGGCGGATGAGGTACATCTTGTAGAGCACCTGCTTGAGCTGCTCGGCGCTGTACTGGCGATAGACGAAGGGCAGGTTGGCGCGGCTGTCCGCCACGGCTTTGCTCAATCCAGCCATGGTCAGGCTCCAACGGTTCCATAGACGAGCTTGTCCTGGCGGGCGCGCAGTTCGGCGATCTTGGAGCCCGGAGCCGGGGTCGCATTGGCATAGGTGATGAGTTCGCCCTTCTTGATCGGCGCCGTCACCGAGCCACCCTGCAGCAGGCCGCAGGGAATGGCCTTGGCGGCATGCGCTTCCGGCGCCGTCATGATCCAGGCGCGGTAGCAATATTCGCCGATCGCATCGAGTTTTTCGCCCGGCTGCATGTCCTTCTTGGCCACGGCGGCGACTTCCGCCACGGGCTTGGCCAGCGGCACCATATCGGCCTTGCCGTAGAGCACGACGCGGGCGCAGGTCAGCGGCACTTCGAGCGAGGTGAGGTGATAGGGGCGATGGAAGGTGAAGTACGGGCCTTTGCCCATCTTCAAATCTTCCATGCGCTCCGAAATGCGCGGATGCGACATGTCGGCGACGACGAAGACGCCGGGTGCGACGCCCTTGCCGATCGAATAGTCGACGACGCCGATCTTGGACAGCACGCCGCCATCCTTCTGCGGCACCAGCACTTTCGACAATTCGCCGAGGGTCGCGGCCGGGCCATGCATGCCGGCCTTGTCGGGCACCAGCCCGGTGGCATTGGCGATCGCCGCCATCTCGACCATGGTCTTGGAGCCGTCGACGAATTCGACCAGCATACGCACATTCATGTGCCGGCGCATGGCCTCTTCTTCATAGGCGGGCGGCGTGGCGTCGATATTGAGCGGGTTGTTCTTGCCCTTGCCGGCGGCGACGATCGGATGACCCATGGCCGAGACGAATTCGACCAGTTCCATGCAGGAGGACGGCTCGTCCCCGGCGCCAAGCGAATATGTGACGCCGAGCCTGTCGGCCTCGCTCTTCAGATAGGCGCCGATGGTGACGTCGGCCTCGACATTCATCATCACCAGGTGCTTGCCGTGCTCCATGGCGCGCAGCCCAATCTCGGCGCCGACGGCGGGAACGCCGGTGGCGTCGATGACGACGTCGATGAGATCATTGTCGATGACCAGGCTGGCGTCGTTGGTGACCGCCACCTTGCCGGCCTCCATGGCGGCCGTCATCGCCGACGCGTTCGACACCTCGCGCGCGTGACCGGTTTCCTGGAAAGCAATGTCCACCGCCTTGCTGGCGGCGGGCAGGTTCAGTTCGGAAATCGCGCCGATCTCGATGCCGGACATATGCGCGACGCGGGTGACGATATCGGTTCCCATCTCGCCGGAGCCGATCAGGCCGATGCGAATGGGCTTGCCCGACTTGCCGCGTTCCTCGAGATCGCGGGCAAGGCCCGTCAATGAAACATTGGAAGCCATACCGCTCATTCCTCCCGTAGTGCAGGCCATGTTCAAGTGCTTGACGGGTATTGAACATCTGTATTCCTGTCAAGACTAATGTCCAAATCCGGTGCTTTTTGACGCGCCTTCGCGGAGGCCACGTCGACCCCAGGCAATGGCGGCCGCACGCCGAACCCATATCGACAGGCGGGCGCGGCGGCGGGGCTTCCCGACGCCGGGAACAAGCAGGCCGGTCCATGGCCCTAACGACCGCTATGAAAGCGGACTGTCTCCAGTGTGGAGAGCCCTACGGAGCTCGATCAGATGCCGCCGGCAAGGGGCAAATCGTGGAAATGCACGACCACCCCATCGGCGTCGATGAAGACCACGGCATAGGCGGGCGGTTCGTGACCCAGGCTCCAGCTTTCCGAAAAATCGAGCGCCGTCTGGTGGTTGGTGCTGCGCAGCGTGCTGACCGGGATGCCGCGCCAGCTGCCGGCGATCAGCCGGTGAACGTGGCCGGCGAAGATGTGGCGGACATTGCCGTGGCGCGACAGGACGTCATGGAAGATATCGGCGCCGGCGAGCCTGGCCTCGTCGAGCACCGGAATGTGTATCCGGAACGGCGGGTGGTGCATGAACAGGAGGACCGACCGGTCTCGCGCCTCTTGCAGCCGTTGGTCCAGCCAGTCGAGACGCGCTTGACATAGCCTGCCCTCGACATGTCCGCTGTCCAGCGTGTCGAGCAGGATCAGGCGGCCTTGGCTGCCATCGAAAACGCTATGGACGAAGCCCCCTTCGGCGGCCGCCTGCGGAAACATCTCGAAAAACAGCGCCCGGTCGTCATGATTGCCGAGCATCAGCCGGCAAGGCGGAACTAATGCCGCCAGTCTTTCCTTCAACGCCGCATAGGCGGCGCGCTCGCCGTCATTGGTGAGATCGCCCGAAATCACAACGAGTTCCGCGTCGGCGTGGTTCTTGCCGATGTCGGCAAGGCAAGCGTCCAGCCGCGCCAGCGGATCGCTGCCGTACAGGCGACCGCCAGGTGCTATCAGATGCGGATCGGAGAGCTGGATGATTTTCATGGTCCTGCCCGAAGGCTTGCCTGCCGACGCCGTGGGCATCAGCCGGCAAACGGAATGCGCTGGCTACCCTCTACTGCGCCGTCCAACCGCCGTCCATCGGCAAGGTCGTGCCGGTGATCTGCTTGGCCGCGTCCGAGCACAGGAACAGCGTCAGCGCCGCAAGCTCCTCGACGGTGACGAATTCCTTCGTCGGCTGTGCGGCGAGCAGCACGTCGTGCTTGACCTGCTCCTCGGTCATGCCGCGCGCCTTCATCGTGTCGGGGATCTGCTTTTCGACCAGCGGCGTCCAGACATAGCCCGGCGCGATCGCGTTGACGGTGATGCCGTCCTGCGCGGTTTCCAGCGCCACCGTCTTGGTCAGGCCTGCAATGCCGTGCTTGGCCGAGACATAAGCCGACTTGAACGGCGAGGCGACCAGCGCATGCGCCGACGCCGTGTTGATGATGCGGCCCCATTTGCGCGCCTTCATGCCGGGCACCACCGCCTTGATGGCGTAGAAGGCGGCCAGAAGATTGATGCGGATGATCGCCTCCCACTTGTCGTCGGGGAATTCCTCGATCGGTGCGACGTGCTGGATGCCGGCATTGTTGACCAGGATGTCGAGGCTGCCGAACGCGGCCTCGGCGTCGTGCACCATGGCGCTCACCGCCGCCCCGTCCATCATGTTGGCGTCGGAGTAACGGCACTTGACGCCGAAATCCTTCTCGATGCCGGCGCGTTCCTGCTCGATCGAGGCGGCATCGCCAAGGCCGTTGATGGTGACGTTGGCGCCTTCGGCGGCGAAGGCGCGGGCGATGGCCAGGCCGATACCGCTGGTCGAGCCGGTGACGAGGGCATTCTTCGAAGACAGGGAACCCATGGTGATCTCGCGCGAAGTGGGAGGGAACATGACGATATAATTGTGCGTCGCAACATGACAATGGCAGAGCCATGTGTCGATGCGATTACAGCCAGACGACGCCAGCGGCATGGCCCCTCGCCCCGTTCGAAACCATGGTCGTGAGCCTGACACGGCCCTGTCATGGTGCCGTGCAACATAATCGCTTGCGCATTCGCGCGGTCATTCCTGACGAAAATATTGCCCGAAAAGAACTTCGTCTGACAAACCTTGGGGGTGCAGCTTGGAAATCGCCAATGTCGTGAGGCGCGCCTATGCGATGCCGCTGACCAACCCGTCCTTCCCGCCCGGCCCCTACCGTTTCTTCGACCGCGAATACATCATCATCACCTACCGCACGACACGCGAAGCGCTCGAGGCGGTCGTGCCGGCGCCGCTGGAGATCGACGAGCCGTTGGTCAAGTACGAATTCATCCGCATGCCCGACTCGACCGGCTTCGGCGACTATACCGAGACCGGCCAGGTTATCCCCGTGCGCTACAAGGGCCAGCATGGCGGCTACGTCCATTCGATGTATCTCGACGACGACGCGCCGATCGCCGGCGGCCGCGAGCTGTGGGGTTTCCCGAAGAAGCTGGCCAACCCCAAGATCGTCCATGAGGGCGAGGTGATCGTCGGCACGCTGCACTATGGCAGCGTTCTGTGCGCCACCGGCACCATGGGCTACAAGCACCGCGAGGCCGACCACGATTCCGTGCTCGCAGCGCTCGCCGCGCCCAATTTCCTGATCAAGATCATTCCGCATGTCGACGGAAGCCCGCGTATCTGCGAGCTGGTGCGCTACTATCTCACCGATATCACGCTGAAGGAGGCCTGGACGGCGCCGGCGGCGCTCGACCTGCGGCCCCACGTCATGGCCGACGTGGCGAAGCTGCCGGTGCTCGACATCGTATCCGCCGTTCACTTCAAAGCCGATCTGACGCTGGGGCTGGGCGAGGTGGTTCACGACTATCTCGGCGGTCACGGCCTGTCCGCCGCCAACCAGCTGGAGAAAGCCCGTGCTTGAACGCAACCGCAAGAAGGAGGCCACCGCCACCATCGAGGAAATCTCGGCGCAGTACGACCGTATCGCGCTGGTGTTTCAGGGTGGCGGCGCGCTCGGCGCCTACCAGGCCGGGGTCTACCAGGCGCTGGCCGACGCCGGTTGCGAGCCGACATGGCTGTCCGGCGTGTCGATCGGCGCCATCAATGCGGCGATCATCGCCGGCAATGAGTCAAGCCGCCGCCTCCAGCGTCTGGAGCAGTTCTGGCAAACGATCTCGGGCCGCAAGATCTGGTCCTATACGCCCGAAGGCGACATCTATCGCGATATCCGCAACCGCACCTCCTCGTGGATGACGATGACCATGGGACAGCCCGGCTTCTTCAAGCCGCGCAGCCCCAATCCCTGGTTCGAGCAGCAGGGCGCCGAGGGCGCCACCAGCTTCTACGACACCGCCGAGTTGAAGGACACGCTGGAGAGCCTGATCGACTTCGACGTGCTGAACGACGGCAAGAAGCGGCTGAGCGTCGGCGCGGTCAATGTCCGCACCGGCAACTTCGTCTATTTCGACACCGACAAGGTCCGCATCGGACCGGAGCACATCATGGCCAGCGGCGCGCTGCCGCCTGCTTTCCCAGCGATCCGCATCGAGGGCGAGTATTACTGGGACGGCGGCATCGTCTCCAACACGCCGCTGCAATATCTGCTCGACCAGGAAGAGGACCGTTCTTCGCTCGTCTTCCAGGTCGACCTGTTCAGCGCCCGCGGTGTCCTGCCGCGCAGCATGCCCGACGTGCTGTCGCGTCACAAGGACATCATGTATTCCAGCCGCACGCGCCAGAACACCGACAATTTCAAGCGGATCCACGGCCTGAAGATGCGCCTGCTCGACGCACTGAAGCGGGTGCCCAAGGAGCAGCTGACGCCGGATGAGGAAGTGCTGATCGCGGACTATTCCGACGCCGGCATCGTCAACATCGTGCACCTGATCTACCAGCACAAGGGCTATGAAGGTCACGCCAAGGACTATGAGTTCTCCGGCACCTCGATGCGCGAGCATTGGGAGACAGGCCTTGAGGACACCCAGCGCACCTTGCGCCATCGCAAATGGCTGACCCTGCCGACCAATGTCGATGGCGTTGCCATCCACGACCTGCACCGCGAGGACCCGACTTAGAGTCGGGCAGGGGCGGTACCCGCAACAATCCGCCGTCGAGTTCCTTCACACCCCCCTCTGTCCTGCCGGACATCTCCCCCGCATGGGGCCCGTTGCGTTATTGATCTCCGGGCGTGAGAGGAGAAGGCAAGGGCAATACGGAGGGGTTTTCGGCTCGGGTT
>NZ_JAIUIQ010000089.1:0-1494 GCF_020165735.1 Mesorhizobium sp. B283B1A | reverse complement strand
CGCCGCGCCCCCCACCCCGGCCGGCGAGCTGGCCGACCCTCCCCACAAGGGTAAACAAGCACCAGTCGCAGCCGCACCGAAAACGGAAATCGCCGCCGATCCCGACATTCCGGCCGGAACCGAAATGGTGTCGACCACGGTGCGCGAAGCCTTGCGCGACGCCATGGCCGAGGAAATGCGCCGCGACGGCGATGTCTTCGTCATGGGCGAGGAGGTCGCCGAATACCAGGGCGCCTACAAGATCACCCAAGGCCTGCTGCAGGAATTCGGGCCACGCCGCGTCGTCGACACGCCGATCACCGAGCATGGCTTTGCCGGCGTCGGTGTCGGCGCGGCCATGGCCGGCCTGAAGCCGATCGTCGAGTTCATGACCTTCAATTTCGCCATGCAGGCGATCGACCAGATCATCAACTCGGCCGCCAAGACGCTCTATATGTCCGGCGGCCAGATGGGAGCGCCGATCGTGTTCCGTGGTCCGAATGGTGCCGCGGCCCGCGTCGCCGCACAGCATTCGCAGTGCTACGCCGCCTGGTACAGCCACATTCCCGGCCTGAAAGTGGTGATGCCCTATACGGCCGCCGACGCCAAGGGCTTGCTGAAGGCCGCGATCCGCGACCCGAACCCGATCATCTTCCTCGAGAACGAAATCCTCTACGGCCAGTCCTTCGACGTGCCGAAGCTGGATGATTTCGTGCTGCCGATCGGCAAGGCGCGCATTCACAGGACGGGCAAGGACGTCACCATCGTCTCGTTCGGCATCGGCATGACCTATGCGGTCAAGGCGGAAGCGGAGCTGCGCGGCATGGGCATCGACGCCGAGATCATCGATCTGCGCACGATGCGCCCGCTCGACCTCGACACAATCACCGCATCGGTCAAGAAGACCAACCGGCTGGTGGTCGTGGAGGAAGGCTATCCGCAGAACTCGGTCGGCGACCATATTGCCAACCAGGTCTCGCAGCGCGCCTTCGATTTCCTCGACGCCCCGGTCATCACCATTGCCGGCAAGGATGTGCCGATGCCCTATGCGGCCAACCTCGAGAAACTGGCCTTGCCGAATGTTGGCGAGGTCATCGAGGCGGTCAAAGCCGTCGCGTATCGCTGAACCGGGCGGGAGGACAAAATGCCAATCAACATTACCATGCCGGCGCTCTCGCCCACGATGGAAGAGGGCAATCTGTCGAAGTGGCTCGTGAAGGAAGGCGACAAGGTTTCACCCGGCGATGTCATCGCCGAGATCGAGACCGACAAGGCGACGATGGAAGTCGAAGCGGTCGATGAGGGTACGGTTGCAAAGCTCGTCGTTCCAGCCGGCACCGAAGGCGTCAAGGTCAACGCGCTGATCGCCGTGCTCGCAGCCGAGGGCGAGGATGTGGGGGCGGCGGCGAAAAGCGGTGGTGCTGCGCCCAAGGCGGAAGCCGAGGAAGACAAGGCTGAGGCACCAAAGGCTGAAGCTCCCACCTCCCCCTCTGATGGGGGAGGTCGCGCCGCAGG
>NZ_JAIUIQ010000088.1:0-3289 GCF_020165735.1 Mesorhizobium sp. B283B1A | reverse complement strand
TTTGTCGCGGCGATCGTCAATGTCGTCTTCGGCACGCTGGTCGCCTGGGTGCTGGTGCGCTACCGCTTTCCCGGCCGCCGCATCGTCGATGCCATGGTCGACCTGCCCTTCGCGCTGCCGACCGCGGTCGCCGGCATCGCGCTGACCACGCTCTATGCGCCGAATGGCTGGATCGGCAAGCTCCTGATGCCGCTCGGCATCAAGGTCGCCTACACGCCGCTCGGCATCGTCATCGCCCTGGTCTTCATCGGCCTGCCCTTCGTCGTGCGCACCGTGCAGCCGATCATGGAAGAGATCGACAAGGAGGTCGAGGAAGCCGCCGCCACGCTTGGCGCCAGCCGCTTCCAGATCATCACCCGCGTGCTGTTCCCGGGCCTGGCGCCGGCCATCATCACCGGCTTTTCGCTGGCCTTCGCCCGCGGCGTCGGCGAATACGGCTCGGTCATCTTCATCGCCGGCAATCTGCCCTACAAATCCGAGATCGCGCCGCTTTTGATCGTCATCCGGCTCGAGGAATACAACTATCCGGCGGCGACCGCGATCGCGGCGATTATGCTGGCCCTGTCGTTCGTCATGCTTCTGGTCGTCAATCTGGTGCAGACATGGAGCCGCAAGCGCTATGGCTGATCCCGAAATCAAATCCTGGGAACCCTACCATGAGAGCCGCTCGGCGGCGGTGACCGAAAGCCGCCCGGCGCAGGCCGTGCTGATGGCGATCGCCTTTGCCTTCCTCGGCGTCTTCCTGCTCTTGCCGCTGATCATCGTCTTTCATGAGGCGCTGGCGAAAGGCGTCGGTGCCTATACGCAGGCCCTGGGCGAAGCGGATGCGCGCTCGGCCATCCACCTGACATTGCTCGTCGCCGCGATCTCGGTGCCGCTCAATGTCGTCTTCGGCATCTCCGCCGCCTGGGCGATCGCCAAGTTCGAATTCAAGGGCAAGGCGTTTTTGACCACGCTGATCGACCTGCCCTTCTCGGTCTCGCCGGTGATCTCGGGCTTGGTCTATGTGCTTTTGTTCGGCGCGCAAGGGTTGCTCGGCGAGTGGCTGAAGGGACATGGCATCCAGATCCTGTTCGCCGTGCCGGGCATTGTGCTGGCCACCGTCTTCGTCACCTTCCCGTTCGTCGCCCGCGAGCTGATCCCGCTGATGCAGGAACAGGGCAATGGCGATGAGGAGGCAGCGCTTTCGCTCGGCGCCAATGGCTGGCAGACCTTCTGGTTCGTCACCTTGCCCAACGTCAAATGGGGGCTGCTCTATGGCGTGCTGTTGTGCAATGCGCGCGCCATGGGCGAATTCGGCGCGGTCTCGGTGGTGTCGGGCCATATACGCGGCCTGACCAACACCATGCCGCTGCATGTCGAAATCCTATACAACGAGTACAACGCTGTCGGCGCCTTCGCCGTCGCCTCGTTGCTGGCCGGGCTGGCGCTGGTCACGCTGGTCCTGAAAACACTGCTGGAGATGCGCTACGGCGCCGAACTCGCCGCGACGCGCGGGCACTGACAATGCATGTCGCCCAAAAGTGGAATCCGGTTTTGGGGCAACGAGATGCATGAACCAGAAGATATGTCGCCCAAAAGTGGGAACCGGTTTTGGGCTGAAGACATGCATCCAGTACAAAGGGGCTGTTGATGGAAGTTCGCGTTGCCAATGTGCGCAAGGAATTCGAGCGGTTTCCCGCGCTCCACGACGTGTCGCTCGACATCAAGTCGGGCGAGTTGATCGCGTTGCTGGGGCCGTCCGGCTCCGGCAAGACGACGCTGCTCAGGCTGATCGCCGGGCTGGAGCGGCCGACGCGGGGAAAGATCTTCTTCGGCGACGAGGATGCCTCGCAAAGATCGATCCAGGAGCGCAATGTCGGCTTCGTCTTCCAGCACTATGCGCTGTTCCGGCACATGACGGTGGCCGACAATATCGGCTTCGGCCTCAAGGTCCGGCATGGGCCATCGCGGCCGCCGGCGCGGGAAATCCGCCGCCGCGCCTCCGAGCTTCTCGATCTCGTCCAGCTTTCGGGCCTGGAAAAGCGCTACCCGGCACAGCTTTCCGGCGGTCAGCGCCAGCGTGTGGCGCTGGCCCGCGCCATGGCGATCGAGCCCAAGGTGCTGCTGCTCGACGAGCCGTTCGGCGCGCTTGATGCGCAGGTGCGGCGTGAACTGCGCCGCTGGCTGCGCGAGATCCATGATGCCACCGGCCACACCACCGTCTTCGTCACCCACGACCAGGAAGAGGCGCTGGAGCTTGCCGATCGCGTCGTGGTGATGAGCCAGGGCCGCATCGAGCAGGTCGGCACCGCCGACGACATCTACGACACGCCGAACTCGCCCTTCGTCTACGGCTTCATCGGGGAATCGAGCTCGCTCCCCGTCAAGGTCGAGAACGGCGAGATCTGGCTCGCCGACCGTCCGATCGGGCTGTCGGCGCCCGGTGAGCTCTCTGGCGATGCGACGTTGTATTTCCGCCCGCACGATGTCGACCTGCTGGATGGCTGCAGCGGCTGCATCGCCGGCACGGTGACCGCCAGCCGCCGTGTCGCCGGCACGCGGCGCGTCGAGCTCGAGATCGGCGGCGAACGCCGGCGGGTCGAGATCGAGTTGCCGGTCGATCACCCGGCGGCGCAGAAGAGCCGGGTGGCTTTCCGGCCGGGGCGTTGGAAGCTGTTTCCGGCGTCGACCGCGATCCAGAATCGCACGTTCGCATTTGCGAGCGGCAAGAAACGGGCTTTGGAAAAGCCCGAGCGGCTAAAGCCCACTACGCGCGCCGCCTGAATTGGGCCGATCACAGCGTCGGCTTCAGGATCGACGCTTCTTCGTGTCTGGAGCCGGCGCCAGCATCGTGAAAGCGCGCCCGATCTCGTGATCGCCCTCAGCCACGATGGTCGCCGAGATCAGTACATGTTCTTTTTGCAGCAGGACCGAATGGGTCATTCTCCCGGCGGCCATCATTGTCGTCGAGTACCCGACAACGGACCAGCCTGAGGCAAGAAGACGACTGAGCTTGTCATCCGGTTGCAGTTCTCCAACAGCCATAAGGTTCCTCCCACGAGACCGTGAATCTGGAGGTGTGCAGACGCTGCCACCCCTCGTTCCCGGTTCGAGGCCAATCCGACGTTATAATCGGGTCACCATTATGGTTGTTCAACCGACGGCACGGGCATCAGGGGGTGGAGAAGCCGTTTGGAAGCTTCTCCCGTTCCCACCAGCGGGCTTACTCGGGCTTGTAGATCTGGTCGAATATACCACCGTCGCCGAAATGATAAGGCTGTGCCTTCTTCCAGCCGCCGAAAAGCGG
>NZ_JAIUIQ010000087.1:0-6899 GCF_020165735.1 Mesorhizobium sp. B283B1A | reverse complement strand
GCCTGAAAGCCGCCGGCAAGAAGCCACCAGTGGTCGTGGCCGCGATCGCACGCGAGATGGCCGCCTTCTTGTGGGCTTATCGGTCGGGAGGTCGCACCGTCACAGACAGGTCTCGACCCGACCCGCTGCACAGCGTTGGGGGTGGCTGTCGTGTTGCCTCACGTAATTTTGTTACCGGCTGCCTCACCAAGAATGTTACCCGCTCGCCAGACGTGCGGAATCTGAAGCGACATACGGCGCTAGGCGGCTGACCTCGCCGATGAGCCGCTGCACGGCTTGTTGTCGCCACGCCCTTACTCGCTGCTGCAACGTGTGAAGCTGGTGCAAGCTGTATCGTCCAGGATAACGGACCTGGAACTCGACGAGAAGTTCAAGTGCGGTCTGATCCGGACGCTCTTCAAGGCATCGTGCCATCTCTTCCCAATGGTCCTTGAAGATGTCGGGACGTCGGCCGCGCGGTTTGTCGTTGAGCCGACGATAAGTCTTTGGCCCAACGACAACACCGCGGGCGCGAGCCGCTTGGCGCCAGAGATTGACCCGTCGAACGAGTGTTTTGTACTGCTTGCGGGTAAATCGACCTGGAAACTGGACACACAGCTCCTCGAAGAGCTGCGTGGCGTTGATGTTGGGGAATTCCTCCCATCGGCGACAAACGATCGGCCACACCATGCGGAGCGCCTGGACGCGGGCTTGGCCAGGCTCGGCGTAGACCGGCTTCGGCTTCTCCTGCATCTTCGCGGCTGTCACGGGAGGAGTGGGTGGGATCACCGGTTTGAGCGTGGCGGTGGGACTCGCAATAAGGGTTTGTGTCGAGACCTTTTGTAGACTTCGCAGGTAACGCGGTTTGGCCTCAATGGAGAAGGTCGGACGTATCTCGCCCGCATGCCAGGCGCTCGATAGGCTGGCTACGAACGCGGCCAGGTTGGGCGGTTCCGATGTCGCCGGTGGCGGTGTTTCGCCGTCAGCCAGCGCCGCCAGATAAGCATGGACAGCTCGCATCTCCTCCAGCAGCTTCAGCGGATCGAGGTCGCCGGCGATCTCGCGCAGCTGGTTCTTGGCGGTCATCGGGATAGCCTCCGCCTGCAGGAGACGCTGGCAGGGAGTCTGCGGCGGATGATAGCGCTTGGCCACCTTCGCACCGTCACGCTGTTTGGCAGCCAGCTTGAACGAGGGCTGGAAGAAGTTCACGAACAGCCGGGATGCCGCGTAGAGGCGCGTGATCGCTCTGGCCGCCGCCAAGCCCTCGAAGCGCCGATACCCCAGGAGCTTCCGTACAACGGCGCCATTTTTCTGCTCTATCCACGCTTGGTCGTTCTTACGGTAAGGCCGCGAGCGAGTGAGTTCGATGCCGTGACCAAGGCAATATTCGATCAGCCTGTTGTTGACGAACTCGCTGCCATTATCCACATCCAGCGCTCTCAGGGCAAAGGGCAAGCCCGTGCGGATCCGGTCGAGTGTCTCGACCACGAGGGTACCTTCTCGGACCACGATGGGCGCGGCCTCCGTCCATCCGCTCGCGATGTCGGTCAGAACCAGGCTGTGAACGTAGCTACCGCGGTTGACTCCCCCGCAATGAGCGACCAGGTCAATCTCCATGCTGCCGGGCAGCGGCTCGTTCCAGTCGGCAAAGGTGCGCATTTTGATGCGCCGCCGGGGCTCTGGCACAACCCTTGGCGGCTTTTTCGTACGCATGGTGCGCCTTGGCATCTGGAGCAAGCGGTCGATCGTGGCGGCGCTCATCGACAGGATCTTGTGGCGTATCTCCTCCTCGAGCTTCAAATGTCTATTGCGTTCCAGCGCCCGGCAATAGGATGGGCAGCAGTGCCTTGAGGCGCTTGCCGCAGACTCGATCTGAAGCTTCCCACAGCACAATCAAGGCGGCCCGAGCGGCCTCATCATAGAGCGACAGGCGTTGGCGGGTCTGACGGTGCTTCGGCTCCGGGTGGCTGTTCAGGACACGGGTTGCGGACTTTTCGTGATACCCCGTCGCCGCAATGAACTCCTCCAAGATCCGGCGCTTGTCCTTGGTCGTCGCGGCCGCATAGCGATCCCTGACCGCATTGGCCAGTTCCATACGCATGGCATGTGTCATCTTCGTCTTCATGTTGCCTCCCTGGTAGTGAAGGCACCATGGCGACATGCGCCTTCACGGGTAACATTTTAGGTGAGGCAACGAACCCGCGCGGTAACATTTTCCTTGAGGCAATGCGAGAGGGGCCACGGTGGGGAACTCCCGTCGCTAGTTATGTGGCCGAGCCAACCCGCTCGACGCCCGCCCTCTAGACAAAGGACAGCCCCGAGACGAAGACACGGAAGGCGGTATCCAACCCGCGGATGAGAGTCTGATCAACCGTCGTCTCTGAGCTCCACCCCCAGCCCTGTGCAGCTTCAGCCGATCCAACTGCTTCGCCCACGCCGAGCGGACCATCCGTCTTGCGCTCAGCCTTGACAGGGAACATGAGAGACTAGCGGTGGACCCGGGCGTCGGCGCGGGCTCTTTTTCATGAGCTTCCCCGCCTGGGTGCGATCCAGCGCGAGGTGGGCACTTCTCACGACCGAGAGGACCACGGCATAGACTGCCGCGGCGACCCAGAGTTCGAAAAACTCGAGCACCTTCGCCGCAAGCTGCGGATCGTCGGCGAACTTTCAGATTCGGATGCGTGCGGCAGAAACGCGCGATCGCTAGACGCACTGGGCTTTAGGCGGTTTATCCTGGGACCTCCGCCATCGCGCAACCGGTCCCAATGACGGTTAGGTCCGTTGTCGCGCTGAGCCTTAGGCGTTCGAGTTGATCAACGGTGCTGGCGGGGGGGTCGTTGGTCAGTGGATGGCAAGGCGGGGATGATCGCGGGACGTTGGAGCCGACGCAATCTTTTCTGCGATCGCTCCGTCGGCCCCTCCAAGCTCCCAGGCAGGGAATCCCGGTCAACTGGGGGCACTCAAACAAAATTTACAGAACCTTAACGGCGAAGAGTCGCTGACGGTAGTACGTTCATCACAACGTCCGAGGTCAGACCCCCACTAGTTCGACGCTGTCAGACGCAACGGAAGGTCAACAATCATGGTAAGAAGAGCGCTCATCCTCGTTGAAGGGCATAGGAGTAATGGTCCGCTCTACGTCCGAGCGGCGCAGCGCTTTGGACTTGATCCAATTGTCTTGTCGGCTAATCCAGCTCAGTACGACTATCTTGCAGCGGAAAGCATTGAGACAATCCGTGTCGATACAAGCAATTTCGATGCGCTGGTCACCGAATGTTCCCGGCTGAATGCGAGCTATGACATAGCTGGCATTACGGGCCTGAAGGAGGCGTTCTATGCGACCGTTGGCAAGCTTTGCCGGCATTTCAATCTACCGGGACCGAATCCCACATCCATTGAACGGTGCTGCGACAAACTCGTTCAACGTCAGCTCCTCGAGAAGGCCGGCCTTCCGATCCCTGCTTATCGATTGGCAGTGACGGCGAAGGATGTAGAAAGCTCTGCTGCCGAGATCGGCCTGCCGGTGGTTCTCAAGCCAGTGGTCGGCAGCGGTAGCACCGGTGTCCGATTGTGCCGTGACCTCGATGAGTTAGCCGAACATACGAACTTTCTGTCGGGCGGCAAGCACACATGGGGGCCCTCGCCGAGAATACTGGTCGAAGAATTCGCACAAGGTCCCCTTTACGTTGCTAATCTAATGGAAAATGAGGTCGTTGGAATTACGGCCTACGAGTTCGGCCCGCCACCGCATTTCATCGCTCATCAATACATCTGTCCGGCCCCGCTAACCGACAGCGAGCATCAACGCATCGCGCAAGTTTCGCTGAGCTGTTTGCGAGCTCTCGGTCTTGGCTGGGGGCCATCAAATATCGAATTTCGATGGACGAAGCTTGGCCCAGTGGTCATTGAAGTCAATCCGCGTATGGCGGGTGGAGATCCTGAACTGATTAAGCTGGGTTATGGCATCGATCTCGTCACCGAGCACGTCAAACTTATCATTGGAGAGGAATGCGATTTGCGCAAGAGGCATTCGCAGGCAGCGGCCACCCGATGCTTAGTTCCTGATCGCGATGGAATCCTCGATTGGATCGGTGGCGGCAGGCGGGCGGCTGCCGTGCCAGGTGTCGTCGAGGTTAAATTTTTTGTTGAACCGACTACGCCCATCATCAGGAAAGGCGATTACCAAGACTACCTCGGGTATGTCATCGCGGCTTCGCCCAGCCGTGCTCAGACCGAGGCGATACTTCAGCGTGCCGTCGACCTAATCAATTGGTCGATCACACCCCTCCCCACTAATTGCGGATAAGAATTATCGTGTCACGGGCGCAGATGCTATGGGGCGAGCGGCGAGGGGTGCGGCATGTTCGGCGCTGCTAAAACCAACTCTCAGAAGGAGGCACCCATCCCCGCAGTTTTTGACGCAAACCGATCCCTACCGCTCTCGAATAGGATAACACGATCGTCGCAATCGAAATGAGGAAGGCGAAGTGGCTGATGGCCGTGCTTGCTGCGGAATTCGAAGACGTAAAAGGCCCGCTGGACGGGTTGACGCCCATAGTCGCGCGCGCACGATAGGCTTTTCGCCGCCATGCCCATGACCGCCGTGATCGGCTCGATCACGACGGCCAACGTCCTGGTATCGGCACCCCAGCCGGCACCTCGGTGGCTTGCCGTCCTGCTGCTTCGGTGAACTGCTGACTACAGGCTCCGCCGCCGCCGAACTTGCTGCACTGGAGCAAGCAAAAACCTCTGCGACCTAGCCGGTACCTACGCAAATTGGTAGTTATATCGAGGTCGATAACAAGATATGTTTGGTCTCGAAGAGGAAGTTATGGATTTAACTCGTAGAATGTCATCCTGTTAAAGACGTGCAATTTGGCTAAGGCTTAATGACAGTTCAGCGGGCGGGCTTGCGGCGAGATCAGTGAGCCTCGGCGGGTGTTCGGTCTAACCCGCGATCGACTCTTTGAAGCCAGCGTGCTCGGTGAATCGCAGCCGGAGCTCAAAGGTTACCGTCGTTAAAAGACTCAACTCGGCATTGACGGGTACACAATCACCCCAAAATGGTCTTTGATTGCACTAAATATGTTATCTTAATGCAGTCTTTAATATTATATATTGTATATTGCATAAAATACCAGGTTTTCGTAAAGGCAATTATAGGTATAAATGACAGTTCGCTTCAAAGTTCGTGAATGAGAATTAATCAGTATAGATTGATATTAAATCACGCAAGCAGCAAATAAGATCTCAACACGCTCGTCAAAGAAGATATAAAGTTAATCTAAACATGGGTCAGGCGCAATGCAAAAGCATCAAAGTTCAGGAGGGCCGAGTTTGACTGAAGAGTTTATCTATGATGAGAATTTAGCTTCCGTCTACGAAAAATTAACTAGTATGGTGGGCAAAGTTGCCGAGGCAGACGAAACCGCGGTCTTTCTTGAGCGGTTTTCCAGCGGAAGGAGTGCTTTTGAACTAGGCATAGGCAATGGGCGCGTAGCGGTGCCATTGAGCGAGCGCGGCGTCAGGGTCGAAGGTATCGACAATTCGGATAGCATGTTGAAGCTCCTCGCCAAACGTACCGATGGGATCAAGGCTTGGAAGGTGGACATTGCCGATTTCAGCTCAGAGCAACGCTACGATCTTGTCTATTGTGTTCATAGCACGTTCACGCTGCTCTGCCGGCGTGAACAGCAAATAGCTTGTCTCCGATCTGCCGCGAAGGCGCTAGACGATGTGGGAGTTTTGGCGATAGAGCTACGCGTGCCAGCCTTGGATGGGTTCGTCAGCGGCCAAAAAACGACTACTACGCTCGTCGATCGCGACAATACGATCGTGAACGTGGAAATCCACGATTCACTAAACCAGAACTTGCTTTCATCCCTCCTGTGGTTTTCTGGTGCCTCGGTCAGACGTTTTCCACAACGCATTCGTTACGTTTATCATCAGGAGCTCGATACCATGGCCCAATTCGTTGGGCTGGAGCTAGCGGAGCGTTGGGGCGATTGGGGGGGAGGTGCGTTCACCGATGTCTCCAAACGTCATATATCAGTTTACCGTCGAGCACCTCGTAATCGGTGAGCTGCCACTTAGACTTCATCTTAAGGCGAAAAAGGAGTGCCCCGGGATCTTTGATCCGATTTCAGTCCCTGGGTTATCACCGATGATCTCGCGAACCGTCATGCCGCGCTACATGTGAAGATCTTGCCGTTGAACTATATCGGCACTAGGTATTTTTTCAACTTCAGACCAATGTTTCGGGCCGCCCGGACGCGCTGGATCACAGCGTAGTCTCCGACGTGTCCGTCAGACCCCGACTTCTACGAATAGCCGTTGGGCGATTGGCGTGCTGGCGTTTTTTATCTTCAATCGTTTGGGAGCTGAAAGGAGTTGGTAGCCATCTGCACAATCCGGATCAGCATCCCTAGTGTGGAGAGCTCGACCTGCCACCTCCATCACGACGGCAGCAGCGTCGCCTTCACTTCGCGCCGTCGTTTGCTCGCAACGATGCGGCCAAGCCATCAATAATAAGGCCGCTCGGGCTTCCGGCACTATCCTGCCGAGGCTCTCCTCTAGACGTCATGTTCCAGGGCTGAGATCGGTGGCCCGCCCTTTCGTGCGATTAAGAGACGAGGTTTGCTCGGATGGGCCGAGCCGATCCTCACGCACGGAGGGCGAGCCATGGGAGAGTATAGCAAAGCGTTTGTCGCGTTTGATGTAGCCAAGAAGAAGCACGCGGTGGCGATCGCGGAGGGCGGCCGCACCGGCGAGGTCCGGTTTGTCGGCGAGGTCGAAAATAGTCCTGCAGCGATAGAGCGGACGATCAAGAAGCTGGGAAAGAAGTATGATTGACTGCACGTCTGCTTCGAGGCCGGGCCGACGGGTTACGGGTTGTGCCGGCAGGTTCGCGATCTTGGTCA
>NZ_JAIUIQ010000086.1:0-7298 GCF_020165735.1 Mesorhizobium sp. B283B1A | reverse complement strand
CCCCCCCCCCCCCCCCCCCCCCCCACGCCATCGTCTGCGCCAATGACGACATGGCGCTCGGCGCGCTCGAGGCGTGCGCGGCGCGCAACTTCACCGACGTCAAGATCTACGGCTTCGACGCGCTTCCGGAAGCGCTGGTCGCTGTCCGCGACGGCAAGCTCGCCGGCACGGTCGAACAGTTCCCCGGCAAGCAATCGCGCACCGCCGTGCAGATCGCGGTCGCCTACGCCAAGGACAAGACCGAGCCGAAGGAGAAGCTGGTGCTCTTGACGCCCATCGTTATAGGCAAGGACAATCTCGACAAGGCCGAGAGGCTGAGCGAGACGAAGTAGGCGGTGAAGGCTGAGCGAATGACGGGTGGAGGTCGCATTCTGTGGCGCCCCCCTCTGTCCTGCGACTTACCACAATCCGGGAGCCACCCTTGCCAGTTGAAGCCGCACCACCCGTCCTGCTCGCCGTCCAAGGCGTCACCAAGCATTTTTCCGGGGTCACCGCGCTCAGCGATGTCTCGCTCGACATCCGCCCCGGCGAGATCCTCGGCCTGCTTGGCGAGAACGGCGCAGGCAAATCGACGCTGCTCAAAATCCTGTCGGGTGTCATGCCGCCGTCGAGCGGCCATATTAGTTTCGATGGCGCCGACTACCAGCCGTTGAGCCCGCAGGATGCCAAGCGGCTCGGCATCGTCACCATCTACCAGGAACTCAGCCTTATCCCGACGCTGACGGTGGCGGAAAACATTTTCATCGGTCGCGCGCCGACCGGGCCGTTCGGGCTGGTGAGCTGGAAGCGCATGGAGCGGGATTCCCGCGATATCATCGCCCGCGTCGGCCTTTCCATCGATCCGATGACGCCGGTGTCGGCGCTGTCGGTGGCCGAGCAGCAGCTGGTCGAGATTGCGCGTGCGCTGTCGCTGAAAAGCCGGTTGATCATCATGGACGAGCCGACCTCGGCGCTGACCGAGACCGAGGTGCAGCGGCTGTTGTCGATCATGGACCGGCTGCGCCAGGACAAGGTCGCCATCATGTTCGTCACCCACCGGCTGGAAGAAGCGTCCGCCATCTGCGACCGCATGACCGTCCTGCGCGACGGCAGGCTGGCCGGGCATCTCGACCGCCAGGGCGGGCCGATACAATTGCCGCGGATCATCGAGAAGATGGTCGGACGCGCGGCCTCCGAGCTCTATGCGCGGCCGGCGCAGCGCGCCGTGGCCGGCGATGTCGTGCTGTCGGTGCGCGGTTTGCGCACCGTGCGCGATCCCGAGGCGCCGCACGCCATCGTGCTCGACGATGTCGACATCGACCTCAAGGCCGGCGAGATCCTTGGTGTTGCCGGCCTTGTCGGCTCTGGACGAACGGAGCTGGCGCGCGCCATTTTCGGCGCCGACCAGATCGCTGCCGGAACCATCACGCTCGACGGCAGACAAATCGCGCCGGCCTCGCCGGCGGACGCCATCGCGCTCGGCATCGGCCTGGTGCCGGAGGACCGCAAGCACCAGGCGATCTTTGCGGCACTCGGCATCCTGCCGAATTTCTCCGTCGCCTCGCTCGGCCGCTTCAGCAACGGCTTCGGCTTCATGGCCGAGCGGCGCGAGCGCGACGCGCTGTCCGGTTTCAGGAAGATGCTGTCGATCCGCATGGCATCGGCCGAGCAGGCGATCGAGGGCCTGTCGGGAGGCAACCAGCAGAAGGTGATCCTGGCGCGCTGGCTGGCGCGCGATCCGAAAGTGCTGATCGTCGACGAACCGACGCGCGGCGTGGATGTCGGCGCCAAGGCCGAGGTGCACCAGATCCTGGTGCAATTGGCAGCGCGCGGCATCGCGGTGATGATGATCTCGTCCGAATTGCCCGAAGTGCTGGCGGTGTCGGACCGGATCGTCACCATGCGCCGGGGCCGCATCACCGGGCAGATGCCGGGCGTCGAGGCGAACGAGGAAAAGCTGATGGAATTGATGGCGCTCGACAAGCAAGGTTCAGGGCAGGACGAGGGGCAGATGCGGGACGAGGGGCGGGCACGATGAGCGTGGCGGAACAGAACGAGCGCGGCGGCATCAACTTCGCGCGGCTGCTGATGAGCTTCGGGCCGCTGCTGTTCCTGGCGGCACTCGTGGTCGTCTTCACGGTGCTGAAGCCGAGCTTCATCGACCCGATCAACCTGTTCAACATCACGCGGCAGATCTCGATCACCGGGCTGATCGCGCTCGGCATGACCTTCGTCATCCTCACCGCCGGCATCGATCTCTCGGTCGGCTCGCTGCTCGCCTTTTGCGGCATGGTCGCCGCGGTGGTCGCCAAGGGCGGCACCGCCAACACGCTGTCGCTGTCGACCTCGGGCACGCAAGGGTTTGGCTGGTTTGCCGCCCTGCTCGCCGCCGTCGTGGTGGGCGCGGCCGCCGGCGGCGTGCAGGGCCTGGCCATCACCCGGCTGAAAGTGCCGCCCTTCGTCGTCACACTGGGCGGGCTGACGGTGTTTCGCGGGCTGACGCTGACCATCTCCAATGGCGGCCCGATATCAGGCTTCGACGCCTCGATGCGCTGGTTCGGCACCGGGCTTATCGGCCCGGTGCCGGTGCCGGCGCTGATCTTCGCGTCGGCCGCGATCCTGTGCCACATCGTGCTGCGCTACACGCGCTACGGCCGCGCCGTCTATGCCGTCGGCGGAAATGCCGAGGCGGCACGGCTGTCGGGCCTGCGCGTCGACCGCATCCTGGTTTCGGTCTATGTCATCGTCGGCTTCTTCGCCGGGCTCGCCGCCTTCGTGCTGTCGGCCAGGCTGAACTCCTCGGAAGCGGTCGCCGGCATCGGCTACGAGCTGACGGTGATCTCGGCCGTCGTCATCGGCGGCACTTCGCTGTTCGGCGGCATTGGCTCGGTCGGCGGCACGGTGGTCGGCGCGGCGCTGATCGGGGTGCTGCAGAACGGGCTGCAGTTCAACAACGTGTCGTCCTACACGCAAAGCATCGTGATCGGGCTGATCCTCATCCTGGCGGTGGCGTTCGACAGGTGGCTGAAGTCGCGGGTGAGAAGGTGAGGAGAGGTTTGCGCCTGGGCCTCTGTCCGGCAGGTCAGAGGGGGGCGTCTCGCCATGCAGTTTGCCGGGAGGCTCCTTCGCATTCCTTTGCAATAAAGCCGTCCTTTGCTAGAAAGAATTGGGGCGGGTGGCATCGTGAGAGAACCTCATGTTTGCCGACATCATCAGACCGATCAGCTTGTGTTTTACGCTGCTGCGACGGTTTTGGCCGCAGCTCGTCGTGCTGGTGCTGGCAGGCGTGCTGGCCGGCGA
Organism: Mesorhizobium sp. B283B1A; assembly: GCF_020165735.1. NCBI lineage: Bacteria > Pseudomonadati > Pseudomonadota > Alphaproteobacteria > Hyphomicrobiales > Phyllobacteriaceae > Mesorhizobium > Mesorhizobium sp. B283B1A. The sequence goes on along the minus strand of NZ_JAIUIQ010000086.1, from coordinate 4,019 downwards.
TATCCTGCTGCAACTGGCGGCGAAGGTGGCGCTTGCCAATCATTTCGCCGGGCTCGCCATGCTGACGCTGGTGGCGCTGGCGCAGCTGGTGGTGACGGTGGCGATGTTCCACGTGCTGCGGCCGGGCCTGCCCAATGTGCTTGCAGCGCAGCGAAGCGCGGACAAGGCCGCGACCGCCGACAGCCATAACGATGCCGCGGACCGGCGCGGCTCGCGGCTGGTGCGCATGATCACCATCGCGTTGTTGCCGTTCTTCGCCTACTACGCCGCATGGGGGTTCCTTGGCGACATCGTGCGGCAATATTCGCGCGAAACGCTCGACCAGGCCGATTTCGGCCAGAGCGCCGATGTGCTCGACGTGCTCGATTCGCGCTGGCTGCTGGTCTCGGTGGCGGTGTCCTGGCTGATCCGCCGGCTGGCCAAATTCATGCAGGGCAAGACCACGGCCCTCTCATTCTGGCAAATTGTGGTGGTGATCTGCGAGACCAACTGGATCTTCGTCGGCCTCTACGTCATCAGCCGCTGGAAGGACTCGGCGCTGCAATGGCTGATGAGCCGCAATTTCTGGTCGGCCGTGCAGGCGTCGATAGATGGACTGGCGAGCCCGGTGCCGATGGCGACGGCGGCACCCATGGTGCCGGTCGAGATCACCTCGATCGCGCCGTCGACGGTCGCGGTGAACCTGTTCTTCTACATGCTGCTGCCGCTGATCTGGCTGGTCATGGCGGCACTGATCTATGGCTATGATGGGCGCGACGACGCCGCCTTGATGTGCGTGCATGGTCGGCTGGAGCGGTTCGGCCAGCGCTATGCCGGCCTGCCGAAATTCCTGCGCGACTTCGTCGAGCATTTCGTCAAGGGCTACCGCTCGCGCTACCTGCCGATCGCCAACGGCGTGCGGCTGACGGTGAGTTCGAGCCTGGTGCTTCTGTGCACGCTGGTCGTCGGCTACCGCTTGCTCGACTGGGGTGCTGCCTGGCTGTGGCTGGGCGCGACGCGGCTGATCGGCTCGCACGAGCTCGATGTCTGGCAGATCTTCTCGCGCGGCGTGACGCTGCTGTTCGGCAGTCCGTTCCAGGATTCCTCCACCGGCATGCTGATCGAGCCGCTACGGATTTGCTTTCTCGCCGCCGTGCTGGAGACGGCGTTTTCGCTGTCGAAGGGGACGGGGAAGTGAGCTGCGGTTGGCGGTTTCGCCAATTTTCGTAGGCTCTATTTCGGCGGCCTTTGAAAACGCAGGTACCACGGCCGCTCGCTGCCGAGTCCGACGGCGGGGCGGATGGTCTTGATGGCGTCCTCGGGCACGATGAAGATGTCGCCGATGGTGATGACGTCGCCCTTCCTGGCGCCGGAGAAGATTGCCGAGGTGCAGTTCATCACGCCATCCGGCAGGCTGACGCCCGAGATGAGATCGGGCAGCCAGCGGCGCCCGGCGGCATCGGTCAGCATCAGCTTGCAGCCCAGCCACTGCTTCTGCAGGTCGGGGTCGCCGATGGTCACGGAGAAGGTGGCGATGACGGCGAAGGCATGGTCGGGCAAGCGGCCGGCCTTGCCGCCGCGCAGGTCGGCCAGCCGCCAGTCGCTGCCGCCGAACGGCGCGAATTGGCCAAAGTCGACATCCCTGGCGACGAGATCCTCGCCGCGCAGCCATGCGCGCGCGCTGTCGTAGCTGGTCTCGGCCAGCGTCAGCGGCAGCAGGACGGCAAGTGCCGCCAGGCTGAGCCGGCGCCATTTTTTCTCGGCCTGCGCGTCGGTGGCGGTGGCTGGCTCCTCATTGGCGGAAACGGCGGTCATGTTCCACCCGGCTGCGCGTCCAGATCGAATTCCGGCACGATGTCGGCTGGCTCACCGTCGGCGCCGGTCTGCACGGCGTCGAGACCGATGCGGGCCTGGGCGTCGAGCGGGCCGAACCGGCGCGAGGCGATCAGCAGCCTGGCGCCGCGGATCTGGTCTGATGGCACTTCGAAGACGAACAGGCCGCGTTTTTCGAGGCCCGGATCGACACCATGCGGCGGCATGTCCTGGCGATAGCCGAGCCGCTCCGTCTGGTGATAGCGCAGCCCGGTCGGGCCTTGCCAGGTGCCGTCGGCGATCGTGGTGGAGGAGCCGGTGGCGGCGAGGTTTGTCGTCACCACCGCCCACAGGCCGCCGGTCGTCAAAAGCCTCTCCTGGCCGAACTGGTTGGTCTTGAGCTTGCGGGCAAAGACGATCTTGTCCAGGCGGACCTCGAAGCTGCGTGCCCGCACCGTGTCGTGCATGGCGCCATCGACCGGGATCGGCGCGGTGAGGTCGGCATAATGCGGCTTGGAGACCTGCATGCCATAGCTCAGCGCGACTGTGGCGGCGAGAATCACGAGGTTGCCGAGGACGCGGATTCTCATGATCCGCTCCCGGGCGTCTCGGTCGCCGGCACATCGACGACCGGCAAGGTGACGGTGCCGAGACGATAGGGATTGTACCAGCCAGGCGTGCCGTAGAGATTGTCGCGCGGCTTGAAGATCTCGGCGGTAATGCCGAAGGCGAGCGTTGATGGGACGGCCGCGTCGCCGGCCAGCGGCCAGACATAGGCCATGCGCTCGGTCATGCCGGGGTGCAGTTCCGGCGTCAGCGTCGCATCGCGGGTCAGCGCTATCATCGGCCGACTGTCGGGCAAGTCGATCCCGTCCAGCCTGAAGACATCGAAATAGGCCTTGTCGGATTGGGCGGTGCGGTTGGTCATGTCGGCTTCCAGCACCAGCGCCTTCTGGCCGGGCTTCAAGACCACGCCATGGACCCTGGCATGGCTGACATAAGCGCGCACCGGCTGCACGCGCCAGCGCCCAGCGTCGATGGCGGCGTCCGGAGGCAGTTGCGGCGGTGCGTGGGCGGGCAGGGCGCCGAAGGCTCCCATCAGGCCGGCGACGAACAGGGCGGCAATGGTTCCCGCGCCGGCCGTTATCCAGGTCTGAACTCTTGAGCGGGCAGTCTTCAACATTCCAAACTATGCACGTCGAACGAACAGCCACCCGCAGGCAATGTAGAAAGAAAAGGCCGCTGATGGAACCCGCAAATGGCTGGTCCAGGCGTGCCTGCCTCAGGCTGCTTCGAGCGCCCACAGACGGTGTGCGTAGCGGCGGAAGAAGCGCGCCACGAGCCGCTGCTGCCTGGCCCGGACCAGATCGGGCAGGCGACGCTCCTGGCGCCAGCGCGGCATGTTGCGCCAGCAGGCGATGAAACGGGCGGTGTCCTCGATGGCTTCTTGCGCCGTCAGCGCAGGGCCGATCGCGGCCAGGAACAGGAGTTCCGCCTGCTTCAGTTCGTCGATGACGGCCTTGCGCCTGAAATGGTCGTGGCGGGCGTGAGCGATGCCGTTGCGGCGGATCGCCTCGAAGGCTTGGAGCAAAGCGGGGCTGTCGCCGGTGTAACCGCAGGCGCGGGCGAAATCGGCGTCATCCATCATGGCTCCCCGGTCTGGCGCGGCGATCGCCGGCCGACTCACATTTGTGAGTGAATATAAGCATAACTCAAAAATACGGAGAAGAGAAACTTTTGGGAAAGTCTTGAAAGTGCGACTCGACTCTCCGTGCAAAACGCGGGAATATAAGAACAAATCACGAACAAAAGGCGAGGAGGGGCGATGGCGCTGCCGGGCAGGGAAGCAGTAATGGCGCAGGTCGCCTCGATCTCCGTCGAGTGCGCCGATTGCGGCCGCAACAGGTGGTGGCGGCCCGATCAGCTGAAGCGGTTCGGGGTGAATGGCAAGACGCCGCTGGCTGTACTTTCGGGCCGCATCGTGTGTTCCGCCTGCCGCGCCGACGGGCTGCCGGGTACGGCGGTGTCGATCCAGGCCGCGTTCATCGACGAGCGCCAGCGCGTCCGCAGCGAAGCGCAAATGCTGAGCGACCGCGAGGTGCCGCTGGAGGAATCGAGGCGGGCTTGATGGGGGCGGTGGCGCTGGTTCTTCCTTCTCCCCTTGTGGGATTGTTGCAAAATTGGGTGGATGTGATTCCCTGTTTTTGAACAGGGGATCGTGCAATGAC
>NZ_JAIUIQ010000085.1:0-7452 GCF_020165735.1 Mesorhizobium sp. B283B1A | reverse complement strand
CTCCGCTGGAGCACCCCTCATCCGTCTCAGCGCTGTCGCGCCGATCCACCTTCTCCCGCAAGGGGAGAAGGAAGAACGCTCCTATCGCCAAGGCTGCAAACTCCTGTCCCTCACGTAGGCGATGATCGTGTCGCAGACAGCATTCATGTCCTTCAGGACATCGTCGTTCCAGAAGCGCAGGATGCGAAAACCCTCCGCCTCGAGCTCTCTCTTGCGGATCCGGTCGGTATCCGAGTCCGCGTGCTGGCTGCCGTCGATCTCGACGATCAGCCCGGCCTCAGGGCAAACGAAATCGGCAACATATTTTCCGATAGGCATTTGACGCCGGAACTTTATCCGATCGAGCCTGCGGTCGCGCAGTTCCTGCCAGAGCCTGCCTTCCGCTTCCGTCGTGTCGCGCCGAAGCGAACGGGCAAAATTGCGTTTGGCGGGGGCGACGGGTTGATGCGGCATGGCGCCAGATTAGCCTGCCGCAGCGTTCCGTCCAGCGCCCCCTCTGGCCTGCCGGCCATCTCCCCCACAAGGGTGGAGATCGGCTGTTTCCTACTGCGTCAGCGCCGTGGCAGAGGGCCGCTTGTTGAAGTCGCATTTGCCGGTGACGTTGTAGAAGAAGTCGGCGTTGCTGACAGGCGCCGGGACCGTGTTGCCGCCGTCTTCCCAGGCCTGATAGCTTGTCGCGCCGCAGGGCACGATGCTGAAGATATCGACGGTCTGACCGGTCGCGGTCTCGGTCAGACTGTTCGCGTATGCCCCGTTATAGAGCCGGTTGGATGTCGCCGGATCGTTCGACATCAGCTTCTTCGGGTTACCGGACGGCACGTCCATCTGCAGATAGAGGCCGCCCATCGTGCTGACATCGACCGCCGCGCCGGCGCTGTTGGCCGGGTACATCGTATCGACACAATAATATTTCGTGCCGCTCGCGTCGGTCTTGAGGCTCACGCCGTTGGGCGGGTTGTTGCCGACGGTGCAGACCTGGTTCTGGACCAAGGTGGTGACGGTCTTCCCCGCTGAATCGGTGGTGAGGACGCTGACGTTGGTGGTGCCGTAGCCCTTGGGGTCCTTGGTGTTGCCGTAGGTATAGGCGACCGTCATCAGCGGCTTGGCTACCGTCGCACCGAATTGCGTGCCGTAGAGGGTCATCGTCTTGTTCCAGTAACCCGACACCCCGGTGACCTTGAAGGTCGCGTTTACCAGCGACGGCGGCTTGCTGACCGCCGACCCGACGGCAACCGGCACGGTGTCGATCCGGGCGATTTTCATGAAAATGGTCGGCATGGCGAAACTTGCCGTGGCCCGGGCGGTGGTGGCGGCGGTGGCGGTACCAGCCACAAAGCTGTTCAGCGTCGCGGTGCCTTGTCCGCCGTTGGCGATGAAGGAATCCTGCAGCGCCGCCTGGCGCTGCGCCAGCGTCGAGGTGGTATCCATGGTTGTGACCGACAGCAGCGCCGCATCCAGCGCCTGCTGCTGGTTGGACCGGGTCTGGACCGCGCTGGTATAGTCGACCGAGAAGCCGACCGCGGATATGATCGGCACCAGCATGAGAAAGAACAGCGGCATCATCGACCCGCTGCGTGAACGGGCGAACCCGCTGGCAACCCTGCGCATTTCGCAACCCCCAAAGGCATTAGAAGCTGCGCAGGTACCACGCAGCCCGCAAACCAAGGTCTAACGCGATAGATCAAAGTTTAGGCATTGCTGGCCGCCGAGCCGGTATTCCGGGCTTTTTGGCGCGGCTCACCGCTTTGTGATCGATAGGGCAGCCCTTGGCCCGCAAGCCTTGCCGCCGCTTGCCGCCCCTGCTAAAGCGCGCGGCATGAGCACGCCCCTCGACCACATCCGCAATTTCTCCATCGTCGCCCATATCGACCATGGCAAATCCACGCTGGCCGACCGCCTGATCCAGTCCACCGGCGGGCTGGAGCTGCGCGACATGAAAGAGCAGGTGCTGGACTCGATGGATATCGAGCGCGAGCGCGGCATCACCATCAAGGCGCAGACGGTGCGGCTGAAGTACCGCGCCAACAATGGCGAGGACTATATCCTCAATTTGATCGACACGCCCGGCCACGTCGACTTCGCCTATGAGGTGTCGCGGTCGCTCGCCGCCTGCGAGGGCTCGCTGCTGGTGGTCGACGCCTCACAGGGCGTCGAGGCGCAGACGCTGGCCAATGTCTACCAGGCGATCGACAACAACCACGAGATCGTCGTGGTGCTGAACAAGGTCGACCTGCCGGCCGCCGAGCCGGAGCGCATCCGCGAGCAGGTCGAGGAGGTGATCGGCATCGACGCTTCCAACGCCGTGCTGATCTCGGCCAAGACCGGCCTTGGCATCCCCGATGTGCTTGAAGCGATCGTCCACCAGCTGCCGCCGCCGCGCGAGGGCGATGCGTCGGCACCCTTGAAGGCGATGCTGGTCGACTCCTGGTACGACGCCTATCTCGGCGTCATCGTTCTGGTGCGCATCATCGACGGCGTGCTGAAGAAGGGCCAGACCATCCGCATGATGGGCACCGGCGCCAAATACCTTGTCGAGCGCACCGGCGTGTTCACGCCCGCCCGCATCAATGTCGACGAGCTCGGCCCCGGCGAGTTCGGCTTCTTCACCGGCTCGATCAAGGAGGTGGCCGACACCCGCGTCGGCGACACCATCACCGAGGACAAGCGGCAGACCGCGCATGCCTTGCCCGGCTTCAAGCCGGCGCAGCCGGTGGTGTTCTGCGGCCTGTTCCCGGTCGACGCCGCCGATTTCGAGGATCTGCGCGCCGCCGTCGGCAAGCTGCGCCTCAACGACGCGTCCTTCTCCTACGAAATGGAAACCAGTGCCGCGCTCGGCTTCGGCTATCGCTGCGGCTTCCTCGGCCTGCTGCATCTGGAAATCATCCAGGAGCGGCTGGAGCGCGAATTCAACCTCGACCTGATCGCCACCGCACCCTCGGTCGTCTACCGGCTGCTCCTCAATGACGGCTCGATGAAGGAGCTGCACAACCCGGCCGACATGCCCGACGTGGTCAAGATCTCGGCCATCGAGGAGCCATGGATCCGCGCCACGATCCTGACCCCCGACGACTATCTCGGCGGCATCCTGAAGCTTTGCCAGGACCGGCGCGGCATCCAGGCCGACCTCTCCTATGTCGGCAAGCGCGCCATGCTGACCTACGATCTGCCGCTCAACGAAGTGGTCTTCGATTTCTACGACCGGCTGAAATCGATCTCCAAGGGCTACGCCTCGTTCGACTATCACCTCACCGACTACCGCGAGGGCGATCTGGTGAAGATGTCGATCCTGGTCAATGAGGAGCCGGTCGACGCGCTCTCCATGCTAGTCCACCGCACGGCGGCGGAAAAGCGCGGCCGGCAGATGGTCGAGAAGCTCAAGGAGCTGATCCCGCACCATCTGTTCAAGATCCCGATCCAGGCGGCGATCGGCGGCAAGGTCATCGCCCGCGAAACCATCTCGGCGCTGCGCAAGGACGTGACCGCCAAATGCTACGGCGGCGACGTCTCGCGCAAACGCAAGCTGCTGGACAAGCAGAAAGAAGGCAAGAAGCGGATGCGCCAGTTCGGCAAGGTGGATATCCCGCAGGAGGCGTTTATTCAGGCGCTGAAGATGGGGGATTGAGGAAGCCGGTTGGCGCGCAAAGCGCGCCAAGGAGGCAGCAGCCCGCCCGCCAGCGCGGCGGTGATGCTGCGCGGTGGAGAATTATTCTCCGGGCGGCGGCGCAGGATGATCGCCGGGCGCAGGCGGCGGCTCTCCCAAATCCGCAGCAATCTCTCGAAAAATGCCATCGATGTTTGCAAAGATTAGCCGGCCTAGCTCTGCAACATCTGACGCATCACCCAGCCGAATTAGCCTCATTGTGCGTAGGCATAGTACTGCGATGTCGTCCGGCGAGTTGGCTGCGGTCCGATAGGCAGGCAGGAAAGAAGATAGAAGCCCTCGAACCAACCTAATATCGAGGCGGGGTTCTGCGGTGTTCCAGACGTGTATTGCGACAGAACGGTCCGCAATACGAAGGCCAAAGTTGGGGGTGAAGCTAACAGAAAACCTGGCCTCAGGGCTCCGCATTGTTGCGGGAGGAAACTCCAAAACTGGTCCTGAATTTTGAGACCTCCAAATTGCCAACCGCCGCAGACCTAGCTGAGCAGACTGTCTTTCCGACAGTTTCGCAATTGCTAAAGTGGCCGCCAGTACGTCCTGCAAAGCCTCTCCAGACATTAGTCGCCGGGAGAGCCGACGGAGACTGCTGTGAAAGTCGTACCCACCATCCCTCGGGACAGATCTCCGGCGCAGCTCAGTTCGCTGTGGCCGGACATTCATATGGACGACGCGCAAGAACGCGGAGATTCCGAAGGCCGGCATGGAGGTGCCCTCCCAAATTTCGATTCGCACTTGCTAATATACACGAAAATTCTTGCTTTGTTCTCCATCCCCCACGCACGTTCAGACTTGAAGCGTCACCGCCTGGTGGCTGCCGGTCGATTTGGCCCTAGTTCTGCAAGAAAGCGACTTGCTAGCGCGTTTGCATTCCCGTTGTTTAGGTTGAATGCTTCGGCGTATCCGAATTGTCGAAAACTTGATAAAGTCAGTTCCCCCGGTTTGTTTTCATCTGGTATCGATTTAACTCTCGTTAGCGCGACGTAAAATAGTCGCCGCTGCTCTTGCTGCTTTCTTTCTACCTCTGCTTGGGGGTCGTTTGCCTCCGGAAATCTGGGGAGAAGGCCATCCACTAGACTTGTAATATATACGATTGGACTTCCAAGCCCCTTGCTTCCATAGAGCGTCATTATGCGAACGTATTCGACTTCATCTGGATAATTTGGCTCGTAGATTTTTTCTAGAATGAGCTTACGGACGTCGCCGATCTCGGTATCGTCGTCGACCTCGCCCTCGAACAGCTCACGGATACGTACGAAGGAAGGGTCACCCGGAGGAAAAAGCGCGTCTAAAACGCCAGGAGCGCTGTCCATCTCAGAGATCATTTCAATTTCATCCCGGATCTCTCTAAACCGAGCTCTCAGAGTCTGGCATTGCGGCAGTTGCAAGGTGCCGGCCTCGGATCGCTCAAGGGCCTCCCATGGAGACATATTCTCATCAATGCATTTTGCGCATAGCCGCCGGTATTGCCCTGCTCGAAAATCATTGCTCCCATATCCTAACAGCCATCTGAGCGCAGGCCGGTCATCCCGATTCCCTGCCACCATAAGAAGCGCCAGCTTCTCCGTAACGTCCGCCGTTTCAAGTTCGCTTTCGGATAGGTAGTCGCGGCAGGCGATACCTGCCTCACGAAGGGCATCTGAAATCAACAATCCGAGCTTCTTCCGGGGGGTAAGAACGATGATGTCGCCCGGATTGGCACCGGCAGCTACCTTCTGTACTATGTCCGCAGCAATTCCATTGGCTTCTTCATCGATTCCCGCAAATTGGACTACACTGACAATACCGTCTCCGTTCGCTTGGCGAGCCTCCAGTGGATGCGCGTCGCCTCCAGGGTTGTGGGCGATTAGGCTGTTTGCCATCGAGACTACTCGACCTGGGCAACGGTAACAGGTCGTCAATTCGTGATCGGACCGATCTAAGTTGTCATCCTCCCACTCGATTATTCCCTCAGGGTGCGCATGCTTAAAGCTATAGATAGATTGATTTTCATCGCCGACAATAATAAGATTCGAATCTCTTCCAAGTAATTTCACCACACTTTGTTCAACCTTGTTCAGATCTTGATACTCGTCGATCAAAATATAGTCGAACATATCAAACTCGGGAGAGGCGGGGTTGTCTCTGAGATAGATGTATAGAAATGGGATGGCCTCTCCGAGGAGAATGCATTTGTGAAATGTCATCCATCTGACAAGAGCTTGCCGAAATTCGCGGTCGATTGCGTCAGCCGCCTCGACAGGGTCATCATCTTGAGACCGGGCAAAGGCGGCTTCATATGCCTTGATACGCTTCTCGCGTGCGCCTTTGTTACCAAATCGGTTGTCACTGAGATCATACAGGAGTGGCTCAATCTCGAAATTCAGAAGTGGTCTTGTAACTCGGCCAAGTGCATTAATCACTTGCTGCTTTCGGAGTATCCGCATTGAGAAGCTATGTAGAGTTCTCGCCTGAATCTCATCTGCACCCTCGACATCAAGCTTATTCAGTTCTCGCCGAACGTCTTCGGCAGCTATCCGAGTAAAGGTGACAGCTAGAATTCGCTCCGGATCGGCACCACTCTCGATTAGACGAGCGACACGCCTCCTCATTGAGAATGATTTTCCTGTGCCAGGACCTGCAATCACACGAAGCCTATTCGCCTCGTCAGCAGCTATTTCATAAGCCGGTGTTCCAGCCGGCAGATTGTCATCCCAAGCCATTATCCCCCCCGCTCTTTGTTATTTCGTTGAAAAGAATAAAATATTATAAAGCTGCATCTTCACTTAGCTCAAGACATTTTTTAAACGATAGGGCACGCTCTGGTGTGAGATTGCTGCGGCTGGCATCTTCATCAACACTGCACCTTTTAGAAGGCTCCACCCTAGCGTATCCTTCTCCTAGCCTTGGGAGACATCGCATGCGCACCACCTCAGACACCGTCGCGGCAACCGGCCTCGCCATCGGCGGTGCCTTCGGCCTGGCCGGCACCTTCGTCGCCAGCGCGCCGTTGCGCGAAACGCTCTGGACGATCGACGGCGCAGCGCTGGTGGTGGCGACGGCGCTACTGACCATGAAATATCAGCGGCTGGGCAATGACTGCGTCGCCGCGGGCTTCCTGACTTTCCTTGCCGGCGAGACGCTGCTGATGGCCGGCAATGCGGCGGGGTTGGAGGCCAGCGTGCCCTCCTATGTCGGCGGCATCTCGCTGTGGGCGGCGGGGCTGGTGGTGGTCAGCGTGCCCAGGACATTTGCCCTGTGGATGCGGCTCACCGCGCTGGTGGCCGCCGTGCTGTTTGTTGTCTCGGCTTGCATGATCCTCCGGGGCGCGCCGTTGCTGCCGACCTCGGCGCCGCTGCCCGCTGCTGGTTATCCATTCCTGGTGCTGACTTTTATCGGGTGGATCTGGACGCTGCTGAGGGAGCGGTGAGGGGGCGCCTTACCTTCTCCCCTTGCGGGAGAAGGTGGATTGCCGCGAAGCGGCAAGACGGGGTGCTCCAGCGGAGTGAGGCGTTGGTGTTTTTTTCAATCTCGTAATTGTCTGACGGTATCGCCAAGCTGGAACACCCCTCATCCGACCTCGCTTCGCGAGGCCACCTTCCCCCACAAGGGGGGAAGGGAAGAACGCGCTTCACCGCCCAATCCGCACCCCCCACATTGACATCGCGCGAATACCGGCGTCATTGAGCGCCGGCCATTGGGGGCTAGGGGATTATCCATGAAAAAGATCTATGAAAAGCCGTCGCTGAACAAGCGCGAGAAGCTCTCGGCCGTGACGGCCATCGCCTGTCCGATCTCGCAACCGTGTGGGTGAT
>NZ_JAIUIQ010000084.1:0-7600 GCF_020165735.1 Mesorhizobium sp. B283B1A | reverse complement strand
CCGCGGGAGAAATCCCGCGGCATCGGCCGCTTGTTCCAATCGCAAATTACCCTTGGGGAGGGCTGATGGACGGCGCGGTTCCGCTCTTGCGCGTGGAAGGCATATCCAAGCGCTATGGCGGCGTACGGGCGCTGGAGAAGGCTGATCTGTCGGTTTCTGCCGGCAGCATCCACGCCATCCTCGGTGAAAACGGCGCCGGCAAATCCACACTGATCAAGGTCATGGCCGGTGTCGTGGCGCCCGACGAGGGTCGCATGATGCTGGACGGGCGTGAAGTGACCTTCGCTTCGCCGGGTGCGGCGAACAAGGCCGGCATCGTCTGCATCTTCCAGGAATTGTCGCTGATCCCCGAACTCAGCGTCGCCGACAACATCGTCATTTCCGATCCGCCCAAACGCTTCGGCATGATCGACCGCAAAGCGCAGCGCCGCATCGCGGAAGATGCGCTGGCGCGCGCGGGGGCAGCCGATATCCACCCGCTGGCATTGGTGAAGGACCTGCCGCTGTCGCGCCGGCAGATGGTCGAGATCGCCAAGGCCTTGGCGCGCAAGCCACGCATCCTCATCCTCGACGAGGCGACCTCGGCGCTGACGGCGGCGGACGTCTCGAGGATTTTCGAGGTGCTCAAGCGGCTGCGCTCGGAAGGGTTGGCGCTGCTCTATATCTCGCACCGCATGAACGAGATCGCCGAATTGGCCGACCAGTGCACGGTGTTTCGCAACGGCCGCAATGTCGCCAGCTACAAGGCCGGCTCGAAGAGCGACAATGAGGTGGTCGAACTGATGATCGGCCGCGAATACAGCCACATCTTCCCACCCAAGCCGATGGCGGTGCCTGCGACCGCCGCCCCCAGGCTCGAAGCCCGCAAGCTTTCCTGGGCGGACCGGCTGGACAACATCTCGCTGACCGTCAGGGCCGGCGAGGTGGTCGGTCTCGGTGGTCTCGATGGCCAAGGCCAGCGCGAATTGCTGCTCGCCTTCTTCGGCGTGCTGCGCGGGCTATCCGGTCAAATCCTGATCGACGGCAAACCGGTGGCGATCGCCAGTCCATCGGCCGCCCGCGATGACGGCATCGGCATGGCGCTCATTCCCGAAGACCGCAAGACGGAAGGGTTGATGCTGCCGATGACGGTGCGCGAGAACCTGTCCTTCGCCGCGCTCGACCGGCTGTCCAGGGGCGGCATCATCGACCGCACGGCCGAGCAGCGGCTGATCGACGACATGGTCGGTCTTCTGGCGATCAAGACGGCGGGGCTCGACATTCCGGTCGGCGCGCTGTCTGGCGGCAACCAGCAGAAGGTGGTCATCGCCAAATGGCTGATGCGCCAGCCGCGCATCATCCTGCTCAACGATCCGACGCGCGGCATCGATGTCGGCACCAAGCAGGAGCTCTATCAGCTGATGCGCAAGCTTGCGGATGCGGGGGCGGCGATCCTGTTCTATTCGACCGATTATGACGAGCTGATCGGTTGCTGCGACCGGGTGCTGGTGCTCTATGACGGAGCGGTCAAGCGCGAGCTGGTCGGCGCCGAGATCACCGAGCGGGCGCTGATATCGAGCGCGCTCAACATTGATGGCAAGGAGAGCCCGGTGGGCCTGGGAGCAAGTGCGTGAAGGATTGGCGCTACTGGCTGGCCGAGCAGCGCGGAACATTGCTGGCGCTCGGCATCTTCATCGTCATGTTCGCAATCTACAGCGCGAACCATCCGGCCGGCTTCAGCGCCAACGTCGTGCAGACGGCGGCGAACAAAGGCGTGCTGCTCGCCTTCGTCGCCATGGCGCAGACGCTGGTGGTGATCACCGCCGGCATCGACCTGTCCGTCGGCATGATCTTCCTGCTTACCAATTGCTTGGCCTCCTGGCTGGTGGTGGGGACGCCGATGCAGACGGCGCTCGGCGTCGTCGCCGTGCTGGCGGTCGGCCTGTTGTGCGGCGCCATCAATGGCGCCATCGTGATCTACGGGCGGCTGCAGCCGATCGTCGCCACCATTGCGACGGGCGCTGTCTATTACGGCATCGGCCTTCTGCTGCGGCCCTTTCCGGGCGGTTCGGTCAATGAGGACCTGGCCGATGCGCTGACCGGCCGCGTTTTCGGCGTGGTGCCGGCGAGCCTTGTCGTGCTGCTGGCCGTCGTGCTGGTGGTTTGGGTGCCGTTCAGCCGCTCGGTGCTCGGCAGGGCGGCTTACGCGGCCGGATCCTCGGAGACGGCCGCCTACATGTCCGGCGTGCCGATAAGGCGCGGCAAGTTCGCTGCCTACGCGCTGGCCGGGCTGCTGGCCGCGATTGGCGGCCTGTTCCTGACCTTCTTCACCTATACGGGCGAAGCGGCCTATGCCAGCGGCAACGCCTACACGCTGTTTTCGATCGCCGCCGTGGTGCTGGGCGGCGTCTCGCTGTTCGGCGGCAAGGGCAGCGCCATCGGCGCGATCTTCGGCGCGCTTGCCTTCCGCACCATCGGCGACCTGTTGTTCGTGTTTGATTTCGATCCGCTCTGGCAGCCCTTGTTCCAGGGGGTTATCCTGCTGGTCGCCGTCAGCCTCGGCGCCTTCGCCCTGTTTCGGGTCCGCAACCGGCTGGAGTGGTTCCTGTGAGCGAGACGACCTTGGGCGGCATTGCCGGCCGCATGCCGAAATTCATCCGCCGCGCCGATCCGGCGGTGCTGACGGCTTTTGCCTGCATCGTGATGCTGCTGTTGCTGGGCAGCCTCTATTCGCGCAGCTTCCTGTCGCCTGAATACCTGCTGCAGCAGCTGAAAGTGGCATCGTTTCTCGGTGTCATCGCCACCGGCATGATGCTGGTCGTCCTGCTCGGCCAGATCGACCTGTCGGTGCCATGGTCGGTGGCGGCAGGCGCGATGATGGCCTGCGCGGCGGCTGCCTACGGTCCGGTCGGCGTGGCGCTGGCCATTCCGTTCGGCATCTTATGCGGCGTGCTGATCGGCGTCGTCAACGGCATTGGCGTCGCCTATCTGCGCATCCCCTCGATGATCATAACGCTTGCCACCAACGCCGTCGCGCAAGGGCTGATGGTGGTCTACACCGGCGGCTTCTCGCCCCAGGATTCGGCCACCGGCGCCATGCGCTACCTGGCCACGGGCTTTGCCATTCCGGCGGTGCCCAATGCGGTGATCATCTGGGCGCTGATCGGCGCCGCGATGGTGTTCGTGCTGACCCGCACCGCCTTTGGCCGCACCGTCTACGGCATCGGCAACCGGGAGCGCGCCGCCTATCTCTCGGGCATCGACACAAGACGCGTGGTGATGATCGCCTTCGCCGTCTCCGGCGGGCTCTCCGCATTTGGCGGCGTGCTGCTGGCCGGCTATGCCTCCAAGGCGGCGCAGTCGATGGGCGACGCCTATCTCTTGCCGTCGATCGCAGCCGTGGTGCTCGGCGGCACCTCGATCCTCGGCGGGCGCGGCTCCTATCTCGGCACCGTCGCCGGCGTCATCCTGATCACGCTCCTGCAATCCATCCTGTCGGTCATGCAGATGCCGGAAGCGGGGCGGCAGATCATCTATGGCGTGGTCATCGTCGCCATGCTGTTGCTCTACGGCCGCGCGCCGGCAAGCCGCTGACCGTGGACGACAAGGCAGCGCAGGCGCGTAGGGGCGCCTCTGGTTCGGCGCCTCCCGCGATCGTGGTGATGGGCGTCGCCGGCTGCGGCAAGTCGGCCGTCGGAACCGCGCTGGCGGAGGCGCTGGGCGCAATCTTCATCGAAGGCGACAGGCTGCATCCGCCGGAGAATGTCGCCCGCATGGCAAACGGCGAACCGCTTACCGACCAGTTGCGCGAAGGCTGGCTCGATGCGATCGGCGAACGCATCGTCGCGTCGGTCGGCCAGGGGCAGGGCGTGGTCGCTGCCTGCTCGGCGTTGAAGCGCGGCTACCGCGAACGGCTGCGCGGCTTCCGCCGCGACATCGTCTTCCTTTACCTCGAGATCGATCCGGCGACGGCGAGTGAGCGGGTCGCCGGCCGCAAGGGCCATTTCATGCCGGCAAGCCTGGTCGACAGCCAATTCGCCATCCTCGAGCCGCCGGGAATGGATGAGCGGGCGTTGACGCTCGATGCGACCCGCCCGGTGGCCGAACTCGTCACGGATGCGACCCGTTTGCTGCGCCGGTCATGAGCCGTCACCGGCACCGATGCTGTGTCGACCCTCGGTCAGGCGTTGGCGACGGGACCACGACATCATCTGCTCGGGGCAATGCTTGAGTGCCTGCAGCAGACAATCACGCTTGAGCAGGATGTAGCTTGCCTGCAGTACCGTGTTCTTGGCTCCACCCCTGGACATATCCGTTGGCGGGTTCGCGGGCACCAGCTCGGGGCTCAGGACGGCCCGGTATTGGCTGAAGGGAACCTCTTCGAAGGTCGACATGGCAAACAGTGCCGCCTTGCCCCTGGCGGCGAAATTCGCCGGGGCCGAGGCAAGATGCGTCCAGCCGCTGTCGCCCAGAGCGACCTCGGTGAAGGTCGAGCCGGCGTGGATGTTGTTGGTCATCAGCACCACGCCATTCTCCTTCAAGACCTTCTGGATGCGGATGGTGAGCTGATAGACATCATCGCGGTCGAAGACGAGGCGACCCTTCAGGAACCGGTTCTCGACATTGACCAGCGGCGGGTTCAGGAAGCGCAGGCCGAACGAAGACTCGGAAACTCCATGCGCGTTGACGCTCACCTGATAGGCCCCGATGCCGGCCTCGTGCAGGGCGCGCTTGCCGAAGATGGTCTGCGAGGTGAACTGATCGCACCAGATCATGGCGCCATGGCCGCGTCGCAAGGCGGCCCGCAGTCCCTCGAGCCCTTCCAGCCGTGTCGTTGGCGACCAGCGTCTGGCGACCAGATGCGCGGCAAGCTGCAGGCGGCGGCGATGGCGTGCCGCGAGCAAGGCCTCGAACAGGCTGCGCGCATCGATATCATCGCCAAGCACTGCGTGGACGGCTTCGGCGTAGGGTGAGAACTCCTTGCGCAGATGCCGCTTTAGGCCAAGTCTGGACACGCGCCGGCAGACCGGCGCCCACCAACGTACGGGCAAAGCCGCCGCGACCACCAGATACAAGACGGCCAGCAGGCTTTCGCGAGGGTCCCTGTTGGAGAAACGGCGAGGCCTGCCGGGGCGGATCAGCTTGCGGCTGAAAAAGCGCACATCCTCCGCCCGCTCCGGAACGCGAACGTCGGCGATGATTTCAGTGCGGAAGGCGGCCGCGGACGGCGGCTTGCGGTTGCGGGACTTTGCGAACCACGACAGCCTCATCGGTCCAGCCTGTTGTTCAAGACCGCTTTACTGCGTCGATATGGGCCGCGCAACCGCGATAGCGAATGCCGCGCATCAGGCCGTGGCCTAGATCTGCGACGTCAACTCGACCGGGAAATCATCGTTGTCGGCATCGCGCATGGCAGCGAGGCTGCGGTTGTCCAGCACCTCGGCGATCGCCTGGCGCACCTCCAGCATCATGTGCCGGACCTGGCAGGTCGCCTCGTCGCAATCCTCGCAACGCTGGTACTGCGTACGGCTGGCGCAGGGTATCGGCGCCAGCGGCCCGTCGAGGACGCGCACGACATGGCCGATCTTGATCTCGGAGGCCGGGCGGGCGAGGCGGTAGCCGCCTTCCTTGCCCTTGCGGCTCTGGACGAAGCCGGCATTGCGCAATTCGCCCAAGATGGCATCGAGGAATTTCTTCGGGATGTTGTTGGCGACCGCGATGTCGTTGACGAAGGCCAATTGGCCGACCGGAAGACTGGAAAGATGAACGAGGGCCTTGAGGCCGTATTTGCCTTTTTTTGTCAGCATGCCCTGATCAACCCATTGAAAGCCCCAACCACCCGCATCTGGCGGCTGTTTGTGTGCAAATAATGACGGTATCGCCGCGCGACAGTATTTGGCGACAACAAGACGCCAAATGGCACGTTAGGCACAAACGCGTTGATTCTTTGTAACGTTTTGCAGCCGCCGATATTGTGCTGGAAACCGGCTCGCCGGCGCAAAAACGAAAAAGCCGGCAAGGCGCCGGCTCTCCCATCCCTGTTCAAATCCTGCAACCGTCAGCGGCTGCCATAGGCCTGGTCGAGCAGGCCGCCGGCCGCGAAGTGTTCTTTCTGGATCTTGTCCCAGCCGCCGAATACATCTTCCACTGTCAGCAGGCGGATATCGGGGAAATCGGCCTTGTATTTGGCGGCCACGGCCGCATCGCGGGTCCGCAGGCCGTTGCGGGCGGCGATATCCTGGCCTTCGGGCGTGTAGAGGAAGTCGAGATAGGTCTTGGCCAGATCGCGCGTGCCGTGCTCGTCGGCGACCTTGTCGACGATCGCAACCGGGAATTCGGCAAGCAGGCTGACCGAAGGCGTGACCTGCTCGAACTTGTCGTCGCCATACTCCTTGCGGATGCCGCGTGTTTCGGACTCGAAGGTGATCAGCACGTCCCCGATCTCGCGCTGCACGAAGGTGGTGGTCGCGGCGCGGCCGCCAGTGTCGAAGATCGGCACGTTGTTGAACAGCTTGGCGATGAACTCCTTCACCTTGGCGTCGTCGCCCTTGAAGGCTTCCTTGGCGTAGGCGGTTGCCGCCAGATAGGTGTAGCGCGCATTGCCCGACGTCTTCGGGTTGGGAAAGATCACCTGCACGTCGTCGCGCACCAGATCGTTCCAGTCCTTGATGTGCTTGGGGTTGCCCGCGCGGACGAGAAACGAAGGCAGCGAATAGAAGGGCGAGGCGTTGTCGGGAAAGTCCTTCTGCCAGTCGGCCGAGACGAGCTTCTTCTTGACCAGGAAATCGACGTCGGTGACCTGATTGAAGGTGACGACATCGGCGCCGAGGCCTTCGGCGATGGCGCGCGCCTGCGCTGAGGTGCCGGCATGGGACTGGTCGATGGTGACGCCCGGATGTTTCTCGATGAACGCCTTGTTGACCTGGGCGAATAGTTCGCGGCCAACATCATAGGAGGCGTTGAGCAACTTGTCGGCCGACCAGGCTTGGGAGGATGCGAGGAACAGGCCGGCGACGGTGGCAACGCCAAGGAAAAATCGCTTCATGAAAACAGGCTCCGATGCAATGCGCTTATAGCCCGACCATAGCCACGACGCACCGTGCGCGGCGAGGCATGCGAGGCGACCCATGGCATTGCTGTGCGAAAATACATCGTCAGAAACGCCTTTCATTGGAATTCTGTTCCAGTCAGCCCCCTCTTGCCTTCGGTTTCTACCTTCTTGCATTGCAGCGTCGGGCAGCATTTACAAATGGCATACAAGGAGGCAATCATGCCCCAGCACCGCCATTCAACAACGCCACCGAAGGAGGCGAAACTGTCCCGCAACAACTGCGGCCAGGCGGTGCGCATTTCTGTCGAGTTCGGGCTGCCCGGCGATAAGGTTCTGGTCAGTCGCGAAGGCAACCGTCTTGTCAAAGCCGGGCTTACCGCGCTGCTCGCCCAATGGGCGAAAGAGCCACCGCTCGGCCCTGAAGACGACTTTCCCGCGATTAACGATCCGGCTGTGCGCAATAGCGCCTGACCCCCGGGATCAAGCGGCCGGGAACAGCTTCCAACGCCCCGGCCGGAAAGCCACCCGGCTCTTCTGCGCCGCCGGGTGATCGACCGGCAACTCGATCTC
>NZ_JAIUIQ010000083.1:0-8169 GCF_020165735.1 Mesorhizobium sp. B283B1A | reverse complement strand
CGGTCCTCCCAGCGAAGGAGAAAACTGTCACCCATCCATCAGGTCCATTCTGTTACCTATCTATCCGGTTCGGACACATCGTCCCTCTCCCCGTCACGATACGGGGAGAGGATGCCGGCAGGCAGGTGAGGGGCGGCGCCAACGCTCCGCAAGGAGAATGCAACCTTTCCATATCCAGTCCTTCGCTGCGGTAACGGGCCCGTTGCGAGCGTCGCGCTGCCCCTCATCTGGCTGCCGCCATCTTCTCCTCGTGAACGGGGAGAAGGACGCTCGTATTGAAGCTGCTACTTCCCACTCAACCGCAGCACCAGCGCCTTCATGCAGCCCGGCGGCAAGATCGAGCCACACGTCCCCGATGATTGCGGCGGCGATCCTGATCTTGCGGCTTTCGCGGGGGCTGGAATTCACGCTAATATGGCCCGGTGGTCGTTTGGTGCAGCTTGCCGGAAACGGAACCGCGATTCTCAGCTCGGAGACAAGCCATGTTTGCGGCCAAGGCCATCGACACCTCGGACAAGGCCGCGTTCTACCGCGACCTTGCCACGCAACTGAAGGCGCTGCTCGACGGCGAGGGTGACTCGATCGCCAATGCCGCCAACACCTCGGCGCTGATCTTCCAGATGGTGCCCGACCTCAATTGGGCCGGCTTCTATTTCCTGGCATCGGACGAGGAGATGGTGCTCGGCCCGTTCCAGGGCAAGCCGGCCTGCGTGCGCATCGCCGTCGGCAAGGGCGTGTGCGGAACCGCGGTGGAACTCGGCACCTCGATGCTGATCAAGGACGTCCACGATTTCCCCGGCCACATCGCCTGCGACGCCGATTCGCGCTCGGAACTGGTCGTGCTCCTGGAAGACGACAACGGTGTCTTCGGCGTGCTCGATCTCGACAGCCCACTGCCCGGCCGCTTCGACAAGGCCGACCAGGCTGGCATCGAAGCACTGGCCGCGATTTATGTCGCGGCAAGTTCGTTCGAGGACTGAGCGCGCGCCATCGAGCGATAAGCGTTGGCGCCGTAGAACGCTTGCCTTGCAAGCCTATGGCCCTGCCTTCAGCGCTCTGCTGAACGCCGTAGTCGCCATGTCGATCAATTGCGCATGAATCTCGCCGCGCGATCGTCCGCCAGCATCATCGCACACGGGTCGCCGATCTCTTCGGACACGATGATTGCCAACGCACCGGGCTTGCACGCGCCGAACATGCTGTAGTGGCTAGCGTCCTCGATCGTCGCGTAGCTCGCCTTAACGATCGCCTTTGCGATCCCCGAGGCGTCGCTGGTCGTGGGGATCTTTCCCGGCTGGCCAAGATTGACGATATCGACCGGGATCCTGATGCCGGCGAAGCTTCCGGTGTCGAAGACATCGACTGGCGCGGGATCGATGGCCATGGCAAAGCGGATGTGGCGGTCGCTGTTGTCGCGGCCGGAGGGCCGCAGGTCCATGGCGTGGAGATCGACGCCGCTTTGCCTGACCCACTGGCAAAGCGAGGCATTGAGCCGGTCCGTATCACAATAGGCTGCCAGCAGCTTCGGGTCGACGCGGGCACCGGCCATGGCGAGGGCGGTGTTGCCGCCCATGGAAAGGCCGAGCACGCCGACTTGGCCCTGCTCCAAGTGATCCCTGAACAAGGCGTCCCCTTCCATCGCGTCCAGGGTTGCCGTGAGATCGGCGGGCCGCAGCCACAGTTTCATCGTCTCCGCAGCGGACCTTTTTGGCCCCGTGTTTCCCGGATGCGTGGGAGCGGCGACGATGAATCCCAGCCTGGCCAGAGGTGTCGCGATCCAGCTCAAGGCTTGCGGATTTCCCGCCAGCCCGGCGCCGTGCGAAAGCAGGATGAGCGGAAATTTTCCGCCTGAGACCGGCGCATCGCGCAGGGCGGAGGTGCCGATGAAAAGCTCATTGTCGCCGAGGCTGACCGCGTCGCCGCCCGGCTGCGCCGGGTACCAGACCGTGACGTCGAGATCGGTGCCGCGTTCCCTGGATGAAGCGGGGACGTGACGAACGCCGACGCTGTCGCCGGCGCTGGCCGCGTGCTGCATCGGCATCGTTGAGACAAGGACGGCACAAAGCATCGTCGACAATTTCATTGGAAGCTCCGTTGGCGAACGCGTGCGCCTTGCTGGTTTGACACCGCGATATCAGCGGATCGGCTCGGAGCCCGCGACCTCGATCGCGATCGAGGACGTGCCTTGTCGTGATCGAGTACCACATCGTGATCGAGTACGGCTTGGCGCCGGGCAGTGCCTCGAGTGTTCAGCCACCCACGGGGCTTGCAAGCGAGGGCGCATTGCGTTCCCGCCAGGCGAGCGGCGTCATCTCGGTGACGCGGCGGAATTCGCGGTTGAAGTTCGACTTGGTCTGGAAGCCCACCGCGAACATGATCTCGGTCACCGGCTGATCGGTCCCGGTCAGCAGCCGGCAGGCCTCGTCGATGCGATGTTCGTTGACATATTGCGAGACGTTCCTGGCCTTGGCCCGGTTGATCGCCGCCGAAATCTGCCGTGCCGGAATTCCGGCGCGTCGCGCAAGGCGGTTGAGATTGAGGTCGGCGTCCCGGTAGAGCTTCTTCTCCCGCAGCACTTCGTCCACCCTGCGAAGCGTGTCGGCGTCTTCGCCGGCATTGGCAGGGGGCGAGGTCTCGGCGAGCTCGGCGGCATTGGGCGGAACATGGCTCTGGCTCGCCGCGGCCGTCGCGACGCCGACGATGACGAGGATGAAAAGATTGGCGATGCCGATCACGGCCGCCGCACGGGCGCCGTGCCCGGATGCCACGTCGAAGGACACCGCCATGTCGACCAGTCCCGACAGGCATAGCGTAAACGCCGCGGCAATGATGCCCCGGTAGGCCGGAACCGCGCCGTCGAAAGGCGCCAGGCGAAGCCCGTCCGCGCCGGACCGCAGCAGCCAGAGGATGGCGGTGGCGTAGATGAAATCGATCGAAATCAGCGCCGCGTCGACCGCGTCGCGCCAGAAAAGCACCAGCACCAGGACGATGGCGGCGGGCACTGCGTGGAGCGCCAGCAGGGCCGGCCATGGGCGGTCGCTGGTGCGGGCGAGCCTGGCAACGCCGGCGTAGAGCAGCGCTGGCATGATCGCGGCGGAGAGGGGAGCGATATAGCCTATTTCGCGGATGCCGTAGCCCCAGCGCAGGCCGGTGAACACCGACTGCAGTGCCGCGACCAGGATCAGGGCAAGAAACGGCAGGTTGGGCGCAGCCTCATCTCCACGCCTGGCGACCACGCCAAGCAGGATGAACAGCAACAGCGCGACGACGAAGGGCAGGGGAACGAACAGCATGGATCGGGTGCGGGCTCCTGCGAACAGGCGGACCGTAGACCATTCCGGCGAAAAAACGCCTCCGATGCTCTACTCTTTGTCTACGCAATTCCGGACACAAACCGATACGCACTTTTGCTGGAATAGCTCTAACCGATGTGGTCTGATTCCCAAACTCGCCTGTTGTCGGCGCTAATGCTCAGACAAACTTCACCAGTATCAGGCTGAAGCCGCCGATGAACAGGAAGGCCGAGAAGGCCAACGCCAGCGGGCGCAGGCCGCGCGAGCGCAGCTGCGAAATGTCGGCCTGCAGGCCCATGGCTGCCAGCCCCATGGTCAGCATGATGGTGGTGGCGAGCGCCATCGCCGTCTTCACTTCGGCGGGGATCGCGACAAGGCTGTTCAGCGCCACGACGGCGACGAAGGCGGCGACGAACCATGGCATGGGCGGCCGCGTCCCGGATTGGTCGCTTGATTGATCGCGGCTGCCGCACCGCGCCATCAGGCCGAGCGCGATGACCATCGGCGCCAGCATGGCAACGCGGGTCAGCTTGGCGACGGTGGCGATCTCGCCGGACTGGGTGCCGTTCTGGAAGCCGGCGCCGATGACCTGCGCGACCTCATGGATCGAGGCCCCTGCCCACAGGCCGAAAGCGTGCTGGTCGAGGCCGAGCACGGGGGCCAGCAGCGGAAAGCCGAGCATGGCAACGGTGCCGAACAGCGTGATCGAGGCGACGGCGTAGGTGACGTCTTCGTCACACGCATCGGTGACGATGTTGGTGGCGACGATGGCCGAGGCACCGCAGATCGAGGTGCCGGCGGCGATCAGCTGCGCCAGCTTGGCGTCGACGCCGATCAGGCGGCCGAGCGTGATGGTGAAGACGAAGGTGGCGCCAAGGGTCAGCGCGACGATGCCGACGCCGCCGGCGCCGATCGAGACGACCTGGCCGAGCGTCAGCTGGAAGCCGAGCAGCACGATGGCGAAGCGCAGCAGGCGCTTTTGCGAGAAGGCGATGCCCGCCCTGGCATGGGCAGGGGTGCCGAGCACGTTGGAATAGATCATGCCGGCGACGACGGCGAGGATCATCGGGCTGAACAGGGCGAAACCGGAGACATTGCGGGCCGAGAAGGCGACGGCGGTGATCATCGCCACCAGGACGATGCCGGGGATGATGCCATTCCACGCCGAATCGAGGCGCTTGCGACTTGCCGCCAGATCGGCAGAAATCGTGCCTTTCGGAATATCGTTCGTAGCGCGGGCGGTGGAAGACAATGCAATTCTCCAGGCGAGTGCCTCAGGAGAATGCCATTCCTAAAACGATCTTTCCAACGAATTATTTTCGTTAGAATGATCGATTCTGACGAACGATTGCCGACTCCGCGCCGAAATCGTTCCGTTCAAGGAGCGAAGACGCCTACAACTGCGCTTCGATGGCCGCTTTGTCGATGACCGACCAGACATGCCTGATCTTGCCATCGAGAAACTCGTAGAAGACGTTCTCGCTGAAAGAGACTTTCCGGCCATTGACGGGGAGGCCGAGAAAACTTCCCTTCGGCGTGCAATTGAATTGCAGCCGGCTGGCTATGAAAGGCGTATCGGAGATCAGCAGTTGGATGTCGAAATAAAGATCCGGAATTTCCCGGAAATCCCGTTCCAGCATGTCACGGTATCCTGTCAGCCCGACCCGGTCGCCATTGTAGTGCACCTCGCTGTGCAAGAAGCGCTCGAGGTCCTGCCAGTCCTGGGCATTGAGGCAGGCGATGTAGCCACGATAGGTGTCGGCAAGGTCGATATCTGTCACGGGCGGTCGCTCCCTTTCGTCTGGAGAGGATAGGGCTCAGATAGGACGGACCCGGGAGCGGTCCAGCTTTAGCGCAATTCCCAAGGGAAACCGTTTCACACTGTTCCTGGAATTGCCCTGGCGTCGATACCGGAGCCAGCGTTCCGTCACCACGGGGGATAAGGGCCCCGCAGGCCGATGAGAGCGCCTTGATGTTTCCCGACAAATTGGCCCTGGCTTGACAGCGCCGCGCCACTTGCGCCAGCTTGGCGCCATGCTCATTTCCGCCCCCGCCAGCATCCAGCGACACCGCCCAGCGCGAAGCGGCAAGCTGATTGCGCGACGACAAAGGCCGGCAGGATAGATGCGGTTCGTTCGTTTCCAGCCCCGCCCGCGACACCCGCCGGCGGGGTTTTCCATGTCTGGAGCCCTGTCATGACCATCAAGTCCTCCATCCGGTTCCGGCCGGCCGAACCCGCCGACGCCGCCGCCATCCGGGATATCGTTCGATCAGCCTATGGCAAATGGGTGCCGGTGATCGGCCGCGAGCCGCTGCCGATGCGCGCCGACTATGAGAGGGCCGTTGCCGAGCATCCGCTCGACTTGGCCATCGAGGAGGGCCGCATTGTCGGGATGATCGAAACCATGCTTGCCGGCGACCATTTGTGGATCGAGAATGTCTGCGTCGCGTCGGAGGCGCAGGGCAGGGGGATCGGGCGGCTGCTGCTGGAGCGGGCCGAGTGGAAGGCGATCGAAGCAGGCCGTCCGGAGCTGCGCCTGCTGACCAACGGCGCTTTCGAGGTCAACGTGTCGCTGTATAAATGGCACGGCTATACGATCGACAGGGAGGAGCCGTTCATGGGCGGCATGACGGTCTATATGAGCAAGAAATTGACGCGATAGCGGGCAAGCGGAGGAATGGTACGAAGATGGCTGCCAGGATCAAATTGAAGCAACTTCCAGAGATTTACGCGATTTCACGGCTCGGGGCGAGCGACGGCATTCCCGGCTGGGCGGACGGGCCAGGCTTCGTCAGCATCACCAGGACCGATGACGAGCTTTCGATCACTTGCCTGGAGGATCGCGTTCCAGGCACCGTCAAGCACGACGGCGACTGGGTCGCCTTCAAATTGCAGGGGCCGTTTGCTTTCGACGAAACCGGCATCGTGTTGTCGGTCATCCGGCCGCTGTCGGAAAACGGGCTGGGCATCTTCTTGGTATCCACCTTCGATGGCGATCATCTGCTGGTGAAAATGGCGGACCAGGATGCGGCGAAACAGCGTCTGGTTGAGGCAGGACACACGCTGCTGTAGTTCATCCATGTCATCGAAAACGGCTGGGTTCGCTGGGCCAACGCGTCTGGCTCAATCACTGGCGTGCTGGCTCAACCACTTCCGGGGTTGCGTTTGACAGCGGCGTTTGCGCATCGTTATCTCTAGCCATATATCACGGCCGAAACGGCCACGCGACGCGCCCCCAGGAGAAACCATGTCACACAATCTGCAGTTCTATATCGATGGCGCGTGGGTCGATCCTGTTGTGGCCAACACACTCGATGTCATCGATCCATCGACCGAGGATGCCTTCGCGCAGATATCGCTCGGCACCAAGGCCGATGTCGACAAGGCGGTGGCCGCGGCCAAGCGCGCCTTCAACACGTTCGGCTTCACCTCGGTGGAGGAGCGCCTCGACATCCTGAACCGCGTCATCGCGGTCTACAAGAAGCGCAGTTCCGACCTGGCGCTCGCCGTGTCGCGCGAGATGGGCGCGCCGCGCCAGTTCGCGCTCGACAGCCAGGTGGGCGTCGGCCTCGCGCATCTGACGAAGATGGCGGAAGTGCTGAAATCGTTCGAGTTTCGCCACGTCAAGGGTTCCTCGCTGATCGTCAGGGAGCCGATCGGCGTCGTCGGCCTGATCACGCCGTGGAACTGGCCGCTGAACCAGATCACCTGCAAGGTGGGCCCGGCGCTCGCCGCCGGCTGCACCATGGTGCTGAAGCCATCGGAGATCGCGCCGCTCGACGCCATCATCTTCGCCGAGATCCTCGACGAGGCCGGCGTGCCGAAGGGTGTGTTCAACCTCGTCAACGGCGACGGCCCGGGCGTCGGCCAGGCGCTGTCCAGCCATCCCGACATCGACATGATGTCGTTCACCGGCTCGACGCGGGCCGGCATCCTGGTCGCCAAGGCCGCCGCCGACACGGTCAAGCGCGTGCATCAGGAGCTTGGCGGCAAGTCGGCCAACATCCTGTTCCCGGACGTCGACCTCGCCACCGCCGTCAGCAAGGGCGTCGCCGGCTGCTTCGGTAACAGCGGTCAGTCCTGCAACGCGCCGACGCGCATGTTCGTGCCGCGCGATCGTCATGACGAGGCGGCGGGCTACGCCAAGGCGGCGGCGGAAAAGTTCACCGTCGGCCCGGCAGACGCCGCCGGCACCAAGCTTGGTCCGGTCGTCAGTCAGGTGCAGTTCGACAAGATCCAGGACCTGATTCAAGCCGGCATCGACGAGGGGGCGACGCTGGTCGCCGGCGGCCCCGGCCGCCCCGCCGAACTCAACCGCGGCTACTACATCAGGCCGACCGTGTTCGCCGACGTCACCCACGACATGCGCATCGCACGCGAGGAGATCTTCGGGCCGGTGCTGGCGATCATGCCCTACGACACGGTCGAGCAGGCGGTCGAGCAGGCCAACGACACCGTCTATGGCCTTGCCTCCTACATCCAGGCCAAGGACATCCAGAAAGCACGCGACGTGGCGGCGCGCATGCGCTCCGGCAACGTCTACATCAACTACCCGACCTGGGACGCTGGACTGCCCTTCGGCGGCTATAAGCAGTCGGGCAACGGCCGCGAATACGCCGAATACGGGCTCGAGGATTTCCTCGAGATCAAGGGTATCGCTGGGTATGAGGCGGCGGAGTAGGTACGACGCGGTTTCGTTCGAAACGGCACTCAGCCTGCTTGAGCCGGACCATCGGGAGGTCGGCGCCGCCCCTCATCGCCCTGCCGGTGTCCAGCCGATAGATAGGTAACACTTTGGACCGGATACATAGGTAACACTTCTCCCCTCTATTCGTCCGCCGCAGCGCCAAGCGGTTTGGTTGGCGCGGCGCTGCG
>NZ_JAIUIQ010000082.1:0-8201 GCF_020165735.1 Mesorhizobium sp. B283B1A | reverse complement strand
GCCCTGCAGAATGAGCCGATAACAGTGTACGGCACCGGCCAGCAGACACGGTCATTTTGCTATGTCGACGACCTCATTGACGGTCTGGTTCGCATGATGCAAACGGATGACGGCTTTACCGGTCCGATCAATCTGGGCAATCCGGTCGAATTCACGATGCTCGAGCTCGCCAATCTTGTGATCGAACTCACCGGAAGCCGGTCGAGGATCATTTCTTTGCCTTTGCCCATCGACGACCCAAGGCAGCGACAGCCCGATATCGGAACTGCCTTGCGTGAGCTCAATTGGGAGCCAAGAACCGCGTTGCGAGACGGCCTTGTCAAGACCATTGCCTATTTCGAAGGGTTGGTTTCGTCGGGGTATCTACGACCCGCCGCTGCCGAATGAAGACCGTCCTGGTCACCGGCGGGGCCGGCTATATCGGATCACACTGTTGCAAGGCATTCGCCGAATCGGGCTGGTCGGTCATAACGTATGACAATCTCTCGCGCGGTTGGCGCGACGCGGTCAAATGGGGCCCGATTGTCGAGGGCGACATTTCCGACGCCGAGGCCGTGTCGGCGACTCTACGACAATATCGGCCTGATGTGGTGGCGCACTTCGCCGCCTATGCCTATGTGGGCGAGTCTGTCGAGCACCCGGGACTCTATTATCGAAACAACAGTTTCGGATCGCTGGTCTTACTTGAGGAAATGTTGAAGGCCGACGTCAAAAAGCTGATCTTTTCCAGCACGTGCGCGTCTTATGGCGTTCCGGTTCACTCTCCGATTGACGAAACGCATCCGCAGTCGCCCATCAATCCCTATGGATGGTCGAAATTCATCATAGAACGGATGGTGGACAATCTTTCGTATGCTCATGGCCTCGACGCGGTCGTGCTCCGGTATTTCAATGCGGCTGGATGCGATCCCGATGGCGAGGTCGGTGAGCGGCATGAACCGGAAACACATGTCATACCGCTCGCAATCGAGGCGGCGGTCAGGCGGGACCGGATTTTTACCGTCAACGGCATCGACTTCGATACCCGCGACGGGACCGCAGTACGCGACTATGTCCATGTCACCGATCTCGCGCGTGCTCACGTGCTGGCGGGGGAGAAACTGCTTCGCGACAAGGGTGTCCACGTCTACAATCTCGGGACTGGAACTGGAACGTCGGTGAAGGAACTGGTCGATGCGGTGAACCGGGCATCGGGATCGCGCCTTCCTGTGGTTTACGGTCCGCGCAGGGCAGGTGACCCTCCAGCGCTCGTAGCCGCGGCCGGCAAGGCGCACCGGGAACTCGGCTGGGCGCCTGAGCAATCCGGAATAGACAGGATCGTCGAGACGGCGCTGGCCTGGTACCGCAGGCAATTGTGACGGGCCCGCCACCCCGCAGCCTGTCCTACCGGCGTCGAGGGAGCACCTACCGCGCCGCCCGAAAGCTTTCAGTTCGCTGCCCGCGCCGGACCGAGTCGGTGGTGGGGCTAGATTAATCACGTTTTCAGCGTTAGGGCCGACTGACGAAGTAGAGCAGCGTCAGCGTCCTTTATCATCAGCATCAGAGTCACGCACGATTTCGTGCTGGCGACGTTGGTATTGAGGAACAACGAGGGAGGCAGGTCCTTGGCTGGTGACCCTGCCGTTCTCTATCCAAATGACATTGGCCGCATCACGCGCCGTTTCTACGCGGTGCGTGATCAGCAAAGTTGTCCTTTTGCCAAGCTGCCTGTCAATCGCGCGCCGCACCTGGTCCTCGAGCGCGGTATCGAGCGCGTTCGTAGCCTCATCCAGGATCAGGAAGTCCGGATTGCGCAATACAGCGCGTGCCAGGCCAATACGCTGTCGCTGTCCGCCGGAAAATCGCAGCCCCTCTTGCCCGATCCAGGTATCGTATTGCTCAGGAAGGTCCTCGACGAATGACGCGACGCCGGCACTGCGGGCAGCGACAATGATCTCTTCTTCGGCCGCATCGGCTTTGGCCATCCGGATATTGTCTGTCACCGTGCCCTCGACGAGGTCGACGTCCTGACCCGTTACTGCGATCTTGGACAACCAGTCGTCCCGCCTGATGTCTTGGAGCCGGGTGCCGTCAATCTTGATGTCGCCAGAGGTCGGTTCGTACAGCCGTAGGAGGAGGTTCACGATCGTCGTCTTGCCAGCGCCACTTGCGCCGATCAGCGCGGTGGTTTCTCCGGCTGGAATTTCGAACGACAGGTCAGTCAGGACCGGCGTATTTTGATCATATCCAAAGCTTACGTGCTCGAAGACGATACTCGCGTTCAAGTTTTCGAGCGCGATGGTCCCCTGCGATGGATATTCCTTGTCCTCGGACTGAACCATCTCCAGGACTGAGCGCAGTTGCGGCTGCAACTGCGCCAGAAATAGCAGATTGCTCTCGAACTCCTGCGTATGCGGCTGCAGCCGATAAAGCAGCGCGACGGCGGCCAGCGTCACCTCGAAGCTGATGTGCCACCACCCGGAGACCAGGACGATAGCCCCCAACATTCCCAGATAGCCGATCTCGGTTGTTGGGCCGATCCAAGACGAAAGGCGAATCATGGACAGCGATGCCTTGCGCGCGGCCGCCGACGATTGCACGAAGCGGCGCTGATGAAGCGCCTCCTGTCCATAGGCCCGGATGGTGCGCAACGCCTGGAGCGTCATAAGCATGTGTTCGCCGAGCGATTGATGGATCTTCTTCACCTGATGGCCCAGATCCCGCGCAGGTCGCGAAAAGATGCGCAAGATCGCCGAAATCGCGATTGAGCCAATGGCAGCGATCACCAGGATCTTCCAGGAGATCGTGAAGAGAAAGACGGCGAACACGAAGATAGAGCAGCTGTTGATGATGAGTCGGGTCACCGCACCATAGGCTTGCGCCACGAGCCACGACTCGGTCCCGAGCACCTCCATGAGCTGCGATTGTTCGTGCCGTTGGATGTGTCCGAAGGCGACCCTGAGATATTGTTCGTGGACGAGGTTGCGCACCCGTTCGCTGATTCGTTCGCCGATGCTGGAGCTTATCAACGAATATAGCAGCGCCAGTGCTCCACGCGCGAGAATGAGCAGGAGGATCGCGAAGGCGAGCCGGGTAGGACTACCGAGCCAGGAGATTGCCAGACCCAGCGCTCGGCCCTGAAGGCCATTTCCAGTTTCTGTGATCCGGTCGGACACCAAATAGAGGAACAGCAGGATCAGGGTGATGCCGAGCGTCTCGGCCAGGGACGACAGAAAGCCAAGCGCAAGCAGCGCGGGCGTCGCCCACCGCGGCTTGCCGACGATGCGAAGCAGGTGCGAAAGATCGCGCAACGAAGCGCGGACCGCACCGCGGCGAATGGCGCCGTTCGCATCGCTCATTTCAGTTCCCCGGTCGGGAAGCGTACGATCGCCTGCGGGCGGACAGGCGGACGACCGCGCACCAGCTTTGTCGCGGCGCGCTTGGCCAAATGCGCCCCGATCCAGGGCAAATCCACGGCGATTATCCGCATGGCGATCGCGGGATGACGGCGTATTAGCAGTGACAGGATCGGGAGCACATAGCGCGGGTGCCTCTGGCGCAAGGTCCGCTCCAGGAGCCACGCCGAATAGAAATGCAGGCCCTCACGCAGCTTAGATGCCGCTTCCGGATGGCGGCCGAGCATCTCGTCCACCACCAGTATCCAGGACCGCAGCATGCGAGTCATGTTGCTCGACATATTTCCCGGCAGATAGCGATATCCCACCAGCGGCTCTTCGACGACTTCGAAGTGGTATCTTTCGGCGACGCGACAGTAGAAGAGGATATCTTCACAACCTTGCGCGCCGGCCTCACGCAGTCCGCCTTCGAAACCGTTGGCGTCGATCAGCGCCTGCCGATGTACCAAGGCGGCGCTGCCGTTGCCAACGAAATTGCCGAGAAAAAGGCGCTCAAGCACATCGCCCCGCCAGTTTGGCCGATGCCGAGCATCCGTTACCGCTCCCTGCGCATCGATGACCAGATACCAGCAGTAGACGAGCCCCACTTTCTCGTCCGCCCGATCGAACGCGGCCAGTTGCCGTTCTATCTTGGTCGGCGCCCAGAGATCGTCGGCATCGACGAACGCAATCAGATCGGATCGCGCCGCTTGCCAACCCGTGTTGCGTGCAGCGGCCACGCCGGCATTTTCCTGCTCGATCAGCCGGACACGCGGATCGGTCTCCGTGTGACGTCGGGCTATGGTGACAGTCTGGTCGCGCGAACCATCGTCGACGACAATAATCTCGAGCGCGCGGTGAGTCTGCGAGCGAACGCTGCGGAGCGTCTCCTCGATTGTATCTTGCGCGTTGTGAGCGGGGATAATGACACTGACGAGTTCGCCGTTCATTCGAGCACGGCCTCTAGCATGGCAACAAAGTCATCGAGCGAACGATCCCCGCGCATCTCGATGCGGGGAAGGTCGATCAGATCGCAATCGAGATCCGCCGGCCCAGATCTGGCGCCGAACCCGATTCGATAGCCGCATTCCTTCGCCAGCCGGCCAAGCCGTCGGTCGGTGACGGAGAAGGGCGCCGCGAACGCCGTCGTTGGCCGCCCAGTCCAGCGCTCGATGAACATGCGCGAGCGCAGCAGCTCGGCGGCCAGCTCGGAGCTCGAGAGACCGTCGATTGCGCGATGCGTCGCCAGATGGCTTCCGAAGAATGCACCTTCGGCTGCAAGGCGCCCCACCGTCCAGGCGTCCATGAGCGGTGTCGGCGGACCGCTGTCTGCATCCCACAGCGCGTTTTCACCCACCAGGTCCGTCACAAGGAACACTTCCGCGGTAAAGTCGTTCGCGCGCAGGGTTGGCCAGGCATGGTCTGCAAAGTTCTGAAAGCCGTCATCGAACGTTATGAGCACCGGGCGGCCCACGAAAGGGTGACGGTTGGCGATAAACCATCCCAGCTGTTCCGACACGATCGCGTGAAAGCCATTAGCGCGCAGCCATGCCATCTGGGTGTCGAACGCGGCGGGCGTGAAGCGATAGCGGGCAAGAGCGGCCGGACCATCATCGCAGACGCTGTGATACATCAGAACGGGGATGCGCTGCCGCCGCTCGTTGCGCGCCACATAGCTGCGCCGCGCCCGCGCCCCACCCCAGACGACGTTTCGCGCGACCTCGATTTCGACGGGCGCCAGGATCGAGACATGATCGACCGTCGGTTCCGCCGCCAGCTCTTCCGGGGACAAACGGCGGAACCGGTCGATGCGATAGAGTTCCGTCTGGATCGATCGCTCAAGGACGAGGCCTTCGGTCGCTGCCAGCGTCTGCGAGATTACTTGCGCACCGAATTTGTTATCCCAATCGAAGCCTGTCCGTTCCATATTATCACCAAGCACGAATGCGTGCGCGCTGATGAAACTGCCGCCGGGCGCCAACGCGTCGACGAGTTTTGTGGCGAAGCGCCGCAACGCGTCTAGATCATCCAGGTAATAGAGCACTTCCGAGCAGACGATCAGATCCATCTCACCTGGCAGGGTATCCGCGCTCAAATCCAGGACCCTGAATTCGACATTCAGCTGGTCCCTGCATCGTGCGCGCGCTCGCGCGATAGCAACGGCGGAGATGTCCGTTGCAGTCAAATGGCCCACTCGGGGCGCCAGTTGCTGCGTGAAATGGCCCTCCGCGCACGCCAGCTCAAGCGCCCGTCCTATCGGACCGGCCGGCAGAATTTCGAGCTGCCGCTCATATTTTTCTTGCTCATAGGGCGAACCGTAGTTCCAAGGGTCCGCAGTCATGAAAAAGCGATCCCAGAATGACGCGCGATCACCGTCGCGCCTTCCCTCAACCTGTGCAGGACGCGGCGGTGCGGAAGGTTCTGTCGCTTCGGTGTTTGGCCGCGCCAGCCGTTGCGCTGCCGTTGTCAACTGCGCAAGTCTGCCGTAGTGACTGTCCCGATCAGACCGTCCGGCCATTCGCAGCAACGTCTGTGCCGTGAGCACGTTTGTTTTGTCGGCCCCGGCGCCCCGTTGCAGGGTCGGCACAGGCGATCGGCTCGCAACCCGCACGGCACCCTTCCACAAACGGAATGCCATGCGCTTAAACCCGGAGAGGTCGCGTGTGAGCTCTTGAGGAGGCATGACATCTAGGATCAATTCAATCCAGTGTCGCTTTGTCACTGTCCCGAGTACACCGAACTGAACCAGGGCCGCGATCTGGCCATCCACCATTAGGTAGGCATAGATTTGATCGATCCCTTCCGGCAGTTTGGTCGAGGTCGGACTTCGAGCATCGATGCGAATCCCAAGTGTCCGCGCCAGCCTGCGAGGAGCGGCAAGGTCGTCGAAGTCGAGAAGCATTTGCTCGAGATGATATTGAACGCGACGACCCGCAACCGGATCGCTCCAGATATAGCCGAGTTGATCGACCAAATCGGTGAGGGGGCCGCCGAACCTGTCCCATCTGGCAGCCAATTGCTGCGGCGTCGACAGACTTCCTACCATCAAGCCGTCGAAGACCACCTTGGCGATCTCAGGCGCCCATTCGTATCTGGCCGGGAGAGCGCGTAGGATGTGCGGGTGGATTGGGCCGCCGCCGTTGCCGCAATCCGATGCGGCGTTCCACAACGCGAACCATGCGAGTGCTTCGGAAGCGGCGCGCCCGTCCGCCGAATTTGCTCCGTTGGCGTGCGCGGACGCCGGGCGTTTCACCCGGGGGTCGGCAGAAAAGCCTCGGGCGATCACGATTTCGGCGTCCGCCAGCATCTGCGTCGAATTGCGCGTGAGCGAGTTGGGGCTGGCTCGATAGAAGGCCAGCGGCTCGTCAACCATCACCCAACGGTTTCCGAGACGTGCGACGCGCTGCCACAAATCCCAGTCCTCACATGTGCGCAGCGATACATCGAAGCCGCCTAACTCGACGACTGTCGCGCGGTCAATCAGCAGCGCGTGAGTACGGATGGCACAACGTCGCGCGAATGTCTCGAATGGTTGGATCGCAACCTCCGGGGCGATGCTCGGTGGGGTGAGTTCGCCATCGGGCATCACTCGCCGAGAACCGCAATACGCAGCCACAGAATCGGGCGCGGCTTCCAGTGCGGTCAGCATTTTCGCGAGAAAGCTGGCGTCCACCCAATCGTCGGCATCCAGGAACATTAGCCAGCGTCCGCGCGCTGACGAAATCCCCTTATTGCGCGCGCCGGCGGCGCTATGTGCCGAAGAGTTCAGCGTCCGAAATCGGGCATCGCGCCCAACGTGACCGGCGATAATTTCGGCGGTGCCATCACTCGAGCCGTCATTGACGACAATCGCCTCCCAATCGGCAATGTCCTGACCGAGGAGACAGTCGAGTGCTTGTGCGAGCGTCAGTTGCGCGTTGCGCGCGGGCACCACGATTGAAACCAAGGGATTATCCACCACGTCTCCCTACCCGCGCTTGGTTCGGAGGTAGAACAGGATTCCTGAAGCATAGCCGGCGATTTCATGCCAAAGGAACCGATCCTCGGGAATCCTGCGTCCAAGCAGCCTTCTGCGAACTCTGCCGAGGTACCAAAGCGGCTTCCATTTGAAAGCCTGTTTTAAATTCGCCTTGACGCCAGTTCGTTCATGCTGGACGAGCAATGCGGC
Organism: Mesorhizobium sp. B283B1A; assembly: GCF_020165735.1. Taxonomy (NCBI): domain Bacteria; kingdom Pseudomonadati; phylum Pseudomonadota; class Alphaproteobacteria; order Hyphomicrobiales; family Phyllobacteriaceae; genus Mesorhizobium; species Mesorhizobium sp. B283B1A. Next base: position 659 of record NZ_JAIUIQ010000082.1, on the reverse strand, counting down.
CGAGTGACCGCGCATGTAGAAGTAGATTTGCTTAGCCAGACCGTCCATCGTCCGCCTGTGGAAATGGAACGCGACGGAGGTTGGCTGGTAAAGGCAGTCATATCCGTTGGCGAGCAACCGATACCAATATTCGGAGTCGCCTGAACATCCAGCTTGGCCGACATCGAGGCGTTCATCAAACAATCCCGCGCGGTCAAACACCTCGCGCCGAAAGGCCATGCTGGCACCGGCGCCGATTTTCCAGGCCGGGAACACGTCGTGCTTGCTGGCAGCAAAGTCGGCCGCGCGGAAAAATTGAGGCCTGTAGCCTTGCCCGAAGCTCCAGAACGTCTCGAAATAACGCTGGGCTTCGGTGGCAATTTCGGCGGGCAGTACAAGGCCCGTCACTGCGCCAATCGAAGGTCTGTCGAATGCCGTGATCAGCTGCTCAAGCCATTGCGGATGAAGCAAGACGTCGTCGTCGGTGTAGGCGATGATTTCCGAGGATGCGCGCTTAGCGCCCCGATTGCGGGCAATATCCAAGCCAGGTCGATCCTCGCGGACGTATATTGCGCCGGCAGCGAGTGCTACCTCGCGCGTTTGGCTGCCTGTCGATGCGTTGTCGACCACGATGACTTCTGCCGGCGGGACGCTTTGCTGTGGAAGCGAGGAGAGGCAAC
>NZ_JAIUIQ010000081.1:0-8697 GCF_020165735.1 Mesorhizobium sp. B283B1A | reverse complement strand
CGAATTCGAAGCTGTTGGGCAAGGCCTCGCCGACGATCCTGGGGGTCAAGACTGGAAAACTCCAAATGGCTGGAACAGATATCGGTCAAGCGGCGACAATATCACACAAACCTCAGCTCTTGCTCATTCGTCTGACAAACAGCCTCTCCTAATGGTGGGTCGATCGCCGCATCGTTGTCGGCAGAGTGCCACATTGGCCCACGTGTTCTGAAACGATAGGTAACGAATTATATCGCTGCCTTATATCTTGTGATTAAGCATCTGCCGGGTTGTGCACAGCTCCGTTTTGGTTCCCACCTGCGGTTGCTGTCCTGTGTCAGGAAATTGACTTATGAACTGGCGCCAGCACAGCCCAAGCGCCTTGGCGAGCGGTATTTTTGACGTCACAGTTTAATAAGGTTGAGACAATTAATGCCCGTGTTTTTTTTCGACATCCAGGACGGCAAAACACGCTCGCCCGACACAGAAGGTACCGAATACCTCGGCATTGCCGAGGCGCAGGCCGACGCCATCAGGATGCTCGTGGCCATAGCGCAAGACGAATGGCATGATGGTGTGAAGAGCGCGCTGGCTGTCCAGGTATATGACGACAAGCGCAGACCCGTGGTCGCAGCCAAGATCGATTGCGCCGTAACGGTCTATGACGGTCCTTTGCGAGCCAATTAGTTAGATCCGCGGTCCGAACTGTCAGGTGCAAGGCGTTCAATGGCTCCAAGCGGCGCGGCGCCTTGTGGAAGCCTCCGTAGCGTTCGTTCACTCCCACGGTCGACCAGTGCGGCGATGCTCATTGAAAGCAAGTGTGCAACACGCTCGCGTCGGGCGCCGGCAGCAGAACATGATTATGGGAAGGCGTGAGCTTGGTTTCGAGGAGCTAACATTCCCAAGCCGCTCGACAACACGCCTTACATGCTGGCTTTCGGCTACTGGGGCCACGAAGTTCGCATCGGCTGTCGAGACAACGGCAACGTTCTTCAACCCGATTGCCGACAGCAATCTGCCGCGGCTGCGCAGACAGGAATTCTCGCAGTCTATGGCAACCACATCGCCGATCACCACATTTCCGCTCTCATCGGTCATGCCTGAATCCAGCAATGACTGCCCGGAGCCAAGGTCGCTCCAAGTGAAGCTTACAGGTACCAAAGCGATATTGCTGACTTTCTCCATAATGGCGTAGTCAATGGAAGTCGCCGGGTCTGACGCATAGAGATTGAGCGGAAGATAGGTACCAGAGTCGTTTGTCGTCGCCGCATCCAGGGCTTTTTCAGCGCGAGTCCAAATCTCGGGGACGGTGGCGAAGAAAGGCTTCGCGCATGGTGCTCGCGCGGTGCAGAAAGATGCCTGTGTTCCAGAAAAATAAGCCGGGTGGCGATGTAGCTTTTTGCCACCTCGGGCTCGCGTTTCTCGATGAACCGAAGCACATTGCGAATGTCGATTTCACGCCGCGGGCGCCCCGGCCTCGATATAGACAAATCCAGCTTCAGGGCGACTGGACGCAGGCCAAACACAACAACGCTGCCTTCCTCCGCAGCTGGCACGTCCTTCTCGATTGTTTCTCAGAGTTCCAGGCTGGTGGAGATCGCATGATCAGATCGCGCGATGAGAACAATCCCCTCGCCATGGCAAGCGATCGTGTGCAGCGTCGCAGTAGGGACGGCAGCAGCTGTGTTGCGTCCGATCGGTTCGGAGATGGCACATCCACCAGAAAGGCCAATTCGGGCAAGGTCAGACCGGACGCGGTCTGCGTTCCGCTCCGATGCTATCAGATGGATGGGAATCTCGGCGTTGCTGCTTCGGGTTGTCCTCCCGAGACAGCGGCCATAGCCCGAAACCAACTCCCCCACTCAATACAAAAAAGCAAATTCGACCAGTCATTATGCTTGCAGCCCGCTCAGGCGCGACACAGATATCCAACAAGGTTTCCTCTGAGAAGCGCGCCAGCCGGAGCCGACGCAAATCTCGAAGTGCTTGTGAACTGTAGTTACAACCTACGCCAGCGTAGTTCGCGAGAGTCGCCGCTGAGAACTCTCTCCAAAACAAGGCAATCTAGATAAACACGCAAGAGCGCTTCAACTCGCTCGCAACGAATGATTCTCGCCGGGGAACATCTCGTTGAGCATATAGACAGCCTCAGTCCTGTTGGTTGCCTTCAACTTCTTCATGATATTGCGGATATGAACTTTAACTGTACTTTCTCGAAGATTGAGCTCGTGGGCGATTATCTTGTTCGCCTTCCCGCGTCTGAGAACTTGGACAACGTCCTCTTGCCGCTCGGTAAACACGCTCGCCATAGATCTTGGCATTTCGACATCAGCCTTACTGGTCTTGTGCAGCCCTGCAAGGCTACTTGCCGGAACAAATGTGCCGCCAGCAATGACGAAGTTTATGGCTTCGACACAAATTTCGAAGCGGAGGGATGAGGGGATATATGCTTTGGCGCCGTAGCTCAGGGCCTTGAGAATCTGCTCCAGCTCATCAGTGTCGGCCAAGATCGCAACTGGGGCGGGATGGGCCTTCTTGACGAGGTCGGCTATCGCGTCACCTGTCTTTGCATCACTGGCCTTGCGGCTTCCCAAGTTTAGCAGAACCGCCGAAACTGGCGGCTTATTCTCGCACGACTGCCATTCATCGATCGAGCCGAATGACAGGATGTCTTTCCCGACACGGTAAGTGGTCAAGCTTTGCGCCAGGCATTGCCGGTCAAGCACACGTTCATCGAGCAGAACCAGACAGGCTTCGGCAGTCGCCTTTCCGTGAAGACGTATTGCCCCTGCCCCGCCTTTTTGACCGACGAGTTCCAGCCCACGGATCGGTTTGGTGCCTGTTTGAATTGCCGTAATCATGCCACTCACCCGTAAACAACACCCAAGTTCGAGACCGGCGCGAGACGGGGATTTCGAGACAAGCGAAATAGTGCAAACGATTTTCTGTTCGCGTCAAAGATAACAGACTGTGCGTTCCCAGGCCCCCGCCATCGCCACGCGTCCAACGTATGCAGGCTATCAGCGAAACTGTACGCTCTCACTAATGTAAGTTAAAGAAGCGTAAAAAAATGAGTTCATTTGGCGAGAGGAAGATCGCCCCGGTATCCCTGCATAACCTCGGCAAAGGCTCGTGCTATTTGGGTTGTGAAACGCGACGCACTGGGCCACATAGACCGCCGCGGTGGCCGAAATGGACCGTCTCGGGATGCAGAGGGAGGACATGCGTCAGCTGTCGATATACCTGTCATCGAAGCCTGCAAACTTGGCGATGCGCTCTCTATCCAGGATCCGGACATGGCCCTGACGGAACTCCAGAAGCTTGCGTTCACGCAATTCTCGCAACATGCGATTGACGTGGATAGGCGTCAGCCCTAGCGCGTCGGCGAGGTCGTACTGGGTAAGCGGGCAAGAATAGCCATTGCGGGCGACACCACCCACGCGCTCCAAGCGCGTCCTCAGTTCGAGCAGCAGGTGTGCGGTGCGCGTCAACGCACTGCGCCGACCAACATTTGTCAGATGTTGAGCGACAAGCGCCCGCTGATGGACCAGAGTTTCAAGAAATAGGGAAGCTATGCGAGGCGATTTGGCGGTTGCAAGCGCAAACGTCTTGGTTGATGCCTCGAATACCGCAAGATCGGTCTGTGCGACAAACGTCTCCGGAGCAGTTCCTGGGAAAGAGTGTGGCAGGACGACGTCGCCCTTCAATGCAAAATCCAGGATCTGACGCTGACCGCCGGCCAGATTGTGCGATATGCATCCCCAGCCAGACTCGATTATAAAGACACGAGCAGCGTGCTGCCCTTGATCAACGATTGCCGTTTCAGCCGGATACCGCCTCAGCGCGAAGCCGAGCGCTTTGACGTAATCCTTGTCATCATCGTCAAGTCGGGTCGATGAGGGACGGTTTTCGTTCCCGGTCAAAAATGGATGCGATGCAGATACCATTGAACCCCACCAACCCCTCCTTTTGACAACCCGGGTTAGTGTATATCAGGCTCGAGCAGATGAGTAGCCTATATTAGCTACGCCTGTTGGAATAGGAAGCGACGTCGGGTTTACGTTGGCCGGAGCCAATCTGGCGAACAGCGCCCGGCGGGCGCGGATCAGGCTTTGCTTTTCTTGAAACTTTCTCGGATGGCCTCGACCATCTCACTCGCCACCATGCAACTTCGGTTGTCCACTTGCGTTGCAGCATTCCGCAGCGTCGTTGCGGCGTCCTTCAGCACCCCCCTGATTTCTCTGGCCGTGAGTATCTCGGATGCTTCCAGTTCAAGCAACAGCGCTTCGCTCAGATGCAAGGCGGCAAGTGCTATCGCCTTGGGCCTGTTGCCCTGCACAACGGGCAGGTCGCCGCCCGGCCTGGTGCGTGACTTCCTTTTTCCCATCTTCAATCTCTCTCCGGACGTACAGCGCACGCCGCTGTCAGAATTTGAACCATATTAGTCCTATTCAAGAGCCCGACACAGCATACGGCGCCTACCAAGTTAGCTGTAGCTCATTGACAGGCCGGAACTCCAACTGACCTCTCGACACCAGGCAGACGTCGCGCGCGGTTGGCCTTTGGGGAACTGATCCTGCGAAGGATCCCGCAGCATTGATCGTTGCCAACAAAAGCTGCCGCGGATTTGAACCGTCTGGGGTTGCGACCCTTCACGTGGCCAGCAGTTTGGCCGCACCTGAAACGGGACGTGCGGACCTTCCCGTAATGGCGTTCTGCCGGACTGCCGCGTGGCTAGCCTTTGTTGCCATGGTCGTCGGGACGATTGTTCCGATCGGGATGCGGCCTGTGTCAGGCTTTGGACCGGAACCCGAGCAAATAGCCGCTTTTGTGGCCTTTGGCTTGCTGCTCGGGTTCGCATATAATCGCAATTGGCTCCTGACTCTCTGCCTTGTCGTTGCTGCCGGATTCGGCATAGAGGCCTTGCAGCTGTAAGCCCAACACGACACCCAGCCGTCGATGACGCTGTCATTGAGGCTGCTACGAGTGGTGCCGGGGTCATGGCGGTTGTCTAATTGCGAGGAACGGTCAGTCACAACAGAGCCCGCAACAACTCTCTTGCCCACGTATTCACAACTGAGGTTTTGCCGATACGGGTGAGGACGCACAATCCGTGGACCTGGGGTGCAAAACCGTTCGGCGGTGAATCGCTTGGGAATTTGAATAGATCAAACCTTGGGACGACGGGGCTAGTCCCTTTGCATGCCTGCATCATCCAAGTTGTGGAATGGACTGACCGTAGTGCCGGACTGTACGCTCACCAGGGGCACTGCGCCTTGGGGGCTATGGCAATACCGTTGCCGGTCAGAGAGTTGTTGGAACTTGACGCCTACCGGCGAACGATCAAGGCATCGACCACGCGTATGAACTCACCCTTGCGAGAGGCTGGCTCCGACATAGCATTCTGCATCGGCTTGGCAGTAAGGCTGCGCCACTGAAGAGGCGCCGACCAAGCGGATGCCAGATGATATCAAGCGCATACCCGAGCCGAGATCCTCCCCTTGCCGCCAGTTCAGGTTGCATGCCGGTTTATCATTTGTTGGAGAATTCAGGCGCATCGTTACTGCGGACATGCCATGTGATTCGTTCATGTCCACAGGCCTCGGCGTCTCACCCATCGCCGAGGCCTATTCGTGCCTGAAACTGTTGGCTCGAAAAACCTCGGTCCGTTTTGTGCGATCATGAACGCATGGGGTTCGTTGTCTTCAGCCGGCCGTGTCGGCCCCCCAATCATCAGTTGTCACCGCACAATTCTGAGGTCGATATTTGTGTTGAGCCTATCTCGTCCCTGCCCGAAATAGCAGTGCGAAACGATACGCCTTTGGCGGGACGGGTTGGCAGAGCGCACGAGAAAGTGCTTCCGCGGTGCGCTGATCAAGTTCAAGCATGACATTGTCGTAAGTGTCCGAGAGGCCGCAACTGGGGCAAGCTAACAGGTCGGACCCTTGAGACCCAGTGACACCAGTAAGGGGCACTTTGCATCGATTGCAGCCAACCTTAGGATCACTTTCGATCATGTAGGAAGTATCCCGCTTGTCTTTCAGAACAAGCAATTGCGGTGCCAAACGCGGTTGATCCGTTTCGGGACATCCTTACAGCGGCCTCGCCGTGTCCTACACGATCATTGAGGCCACGCCTTCGATATGCCTGCATGGTCGATCAACTGGAAGGTGGCAGCCTCCACGGCATGATCTGGCTGAACTGGATACGGCTATCCGGCGCGATGATACCCACGGTCGCGACGCTCACGTGGCTTTGATACACAAACGGCTTAGCCATTGCGGGTGTGCCTCGAGGAGCGTGCGGGAACATCGGTAACCGGCTGGTCTATTCCAATCGTCCTCAGTGAGCTGGATAGCTGCCATTCAGCGCGCTAGGTGGCGCGATGCTCTTCTATCTCTGCTGAGCAAGCTTACGAGCGCACCAGTGTCATCAGCCCCAGTCTCAGCCAACGTCTTCGGAGACGCCAAGAGGGCCACGTCGCAGCTCGACCGTGCGACCCATTGCGTCGGTGACGCCGAGCTACAGGCCCAAAACGCAAGCCAGTTGCAGCCTCTCGTGGCTGATATCGTCGGGCGAGGGTTGCAGCCGGCGGGAACGAGGACGATGGCCTCCATACCATTGTGGAACTCGCGCCGGATCTTACGAGAAACGTCGGGAGGATCTGTAGCAGCCCACAATCAGCGACGGCGGTTGCGTTTTCCTACGGGTAGGTCGTGACTTTGCCCCGGCCCGGCTGGGATTTCACGCCAGAACTTCGGTTGCTCGTTCGGGCTTGACTGCGCCCAGCGCGGCTTGCCGGGGCCATCCGACCACCAGTCGATATGAATATCCGAAAAGATGCGCGCATGGGGGCAAAGCACGAGAATCCTGGTTCCGTCCTTGGGCGCAGATGAAATATCTTCCCATCTTTCATCCCGCGCCCGTGCAGCCGCGATGACCTTCTTCGCGAAGAGCTCATAGGAATCGATCGAAGACGGCAATTCACATGCGACCAGGAACTCTTGCGTAAGTGCCCGCGCCAACGTTGCATCGGCGTCATCTGTCATCTGTCTCCCCCTTGAGTGTCTCCCCCTTGAGGTGAAAACCGGTCGTGCGCGATGGCCAGCGTCATTGAGTAACTCAGTTGGCACAAAAGCTTCGGCAACAGCCATATTCATCACCTCAACATCCCGGAGCCGGTTTTGGCCCAATCCCGTTGGCTTGCAGTGTACGTTCCGCGCGATCCTTGCCAAAGTCAGCACGAAGTGGCAGCGCTAATTTAGCAACAGCTCATATATATCATATGAGCCCGCTTGAGTCACCCATCTCACCATTCTGCATAAGTTCGCGGGTAAGTCTTCAATTTCGGGTCAGCGTGAACAAGATCGGCAAATATCATCCAGCGTTCCCTGATCCAGCAAGGCTCTGTCTTGAAATTCCAGAAGGAAGCAGTTTTGAACGGAAGTTATATAAGCTGCCTGTGCACACTAGGCCTGGCTAGGGCGTGAGATCTTGCGTTATTGATTTGCATGGACCTACCTCACGCGATAACGATCTTCTTTGCATGAATTGCGATGATGGGACGAACATCCGGGAGAACTCGCCATGCATGGCTGGACTAGGCGCTGACGAAGCCGCGAGTGGCTTGCCGTCTCCAATGAACCAGAAGCGATAGTTCCCCGGCGTCCGGCAGTGCCGCTCGACTCCCCGGCCCTGCCCTCACAGGGTCCGCCCGAACAGCGTCACGATCAGGAGTCGCCGATCCGAGCCTGTGGGTTGACTGGATTAATCAGGAAAAGCTAATGAAACAGCGATTGAGCGCGATGGATCTCGCGCCTGCTTCTTGGATTTCGACATGATTTTGTCGCGATCGCAATTCCTGGTGAGGCGGCTGGGAACGCCCGAGTAATTTTCGCCGCGAATTCGCCGATCATTGAAGAGCAGTACTGACAGCATGGCAGCACAGCCGTTTTTACCGTTCCGGGGGGAGAAAACGAAGTCGCCGATGATCCAGGACAAAGCCACGGTTGGCGTCATAGTCCCTATGTTCAATGCCGAGCGAACCATTCGCTCCACCCTGACCAGCATCTGCCAGCAGACCTACCAGGCATTGGACATTATCGTGGTGGACGATGGTTCGACGGACGAGTCCCCATCAATTGTAGCCTCCTATGCCGAGAAAGATCGACGTATACGCCTCATAGGGCAGTCGAATGGCGGCGTTGCGCACGCTCGCAACCGCGGCGCGGCTTCCACGGACGCGGAGTTTCTGGCGTTTGTCGACGCAGATGATCTTTGGGCTCCCTCGAAAATCGCACTGCAATTGCGCGCCTTGCGGGAAGGTGGCTCCTCGGCCGGCTTGGCATATTGCTGGTTTGCGCATATCGACCAGGATGGTCGGGTATTCTCGCTGCGCCATCAGCCTGACGCCGAAGGTCACGTTCTCCAGCGCATGTGCAGACAAAACCTGGTCGGCAACGGAAGTTCGATGCTCCTACGTCGCTCCGCATTCGAGCGGGTGGGACAATTCGATCCGTCCTTGCGAGCCAGGAACGCACAAGGCTGCGAGGATCTTCTAATGTGCCTAAGGATAGCGGAAAATTACGAATTTCGCCTCGTGCCTCAGTACCTTGTCGGTTACCGGATGACGAACGTCAACATGTCGAGCGATGTCATGCAAATGCTTCGTTCCTGCGAAATCGTCCTTGCCGAATTTCGTGAAAAATATCCGTCATT
>NZ_JAIUIQ010000080.1:0-9255 GCF_020165735.1 Mesorhizobium sp. B283B1A | reverse complement strand
GCGACCGGTGCCACTGGTGCCACTGGTGCTACAGGCTCGACCGGAGCGACCGGCTCGACCGGAGCAACCGGCTCGACTGGTGCTACTGGCTCGACCGGAGCAACCGGAGCGACTGGTGCTACTGGTTCCACCGGCGCAACTGGCTCGACCGGAGCGACTGGCTCGACCGGTGCTACTGGCTCGACCGGAGCAACCGGAGCAACTGGCTCGACCGGTGCGACAGGCTCCGCCGGTGCGACAGGCTCGACCGGCGCTACTGGTTCGACCGGTGCGACAGGCTCCACCGGAGCTACTGGTGCGACAGGCTCGACTGGCTCGACCGGAGCAACCGGCTCTACAGGCCCGGGTGGTCCAACAGGCCCGACAGGTTCAACCGGCTCGGGTGGTGGGACCGGTGACCATGAGCATGGCAACAATGGTGGCGGCAACGATCCTGACGGAAGCGACAGCAGCAACCCAGGAAAGGGACATCCCAACGATGGTACTGACAACGATGGCTCGGCGGGTGGCGGTCACACCGCCAATGTCACGGCCAACTCGCTCGGGCTCAAGGACACGACGCAGTTCCTGAAGTCGGGCTCGACCGACGGCAGCGGTGATCATGCGTCGTTCCGCAATCTGATCGGCCTGGCCGCCACATCGGTGTCGACAGACCTTCTTAACGTCCTCAAGACGATCAGCGGATTTGGTCAGAACCAGAACAAGCCGTCGGGGGCGAGCACGGATCTCACCTCGGATCAGGCAAAGCCTGGGGCCGGCTCCGTCAGCAACGACCACACGGTCAAGACGACCCTGAAGGATCTCTTGAAGCCGCATGAGTGAGCATTGAATGGACCAGTGACGGAGACTGATCCAGATTTGAAACACGCGGGGCCTCGCTCAAGAGCGGGCTCCGCGTTGATCATCTCGAAACAGGGAGTGGCATGACAGTCGCGCGGCCGATCGGTTCGGAGTACAATACGAAGTTCTGGGAAACCTCGGCGGACACGCCGAGGACCGGGCACTCTTGAATCTTCGCCCTGCGTACCGGATGAGAAGGCCATGGTGAACCTCCCCGCTAACACCCAAAACCAGCCGGTCTCGATCCGCGCTGTCGAGGCCACGGCGGACCAGGCGGGCGGCCAGAACACGGCGCGGCCTCCCGGCGGTCCCGCCGAGCACGATCAGGTCGGGCCGCGCCTCAAGGCGGTATTGCAGGCTGCCCGCTATCACGGCGTCGAACTCGACCCCAATGAATTGAGGTCAGCGACCGCTGTTCCAACTGCCGTCGATCTCTCGGAGTGGGCGCAGAACGCCGGCATGTGGTCACGCGCCATCCGCGTCCGCTGGTCCCATCTTTTGCGCTTCCAGGACACCGGACCGGTCGTCCTGCTGTTCAGCGATGGCGGCGCGGGTCTGCTTACCGGGGCGAGTGCCGAGCGCAATATCGTCTTCCTGAAGAGCGCCGACGCGCCCGAGGACGGCGAAGCCATCCCCGTCGACGAGCTGCGGTTGTCGCAGGTGTGGACGGGCGACGCGGTGATGCTGCGCGCAACACGGTCCCAGGTGGCTGCGGATGCGCCCTTCACCTTGCACTGGCTTGCCGAGCTGGTGCGGCTGGAGAGCCGGCCCCTGCGCGACATCGCCATAGCCTCATTCACGCTGAGTGTCCTCACCATCTTACCGCCGCTCATCGTCATGACGCTGGTCAACAAGGTGCTGCAGTTCAACAGCGTCTCGACGCTTGTACTGCTGTCGGCGATCATCGCCGTGGTCTTCGCCTACGAGACGCTGCTCGGCCACGCGCGCCGGCTCATCATCAACGTCGTCGGCGCTCGTCTCGACACCAAGCTGCAATTGCACGTCTTCAGCCGGCTGCTGCGCCTGCCTCTCGACTATTTCGAGCGTCATCCTGCCGGCGAGACGATGTACCACCTGGCCCAGGTCTACCGCATCCGCGAGTTCCTGACCGGAAAACTGCTTAGCACGTTCCTGGATCTGATCACGCTCTGCGTGCTGCTACCAGTGATGTTCTACATCAACGCCACGCTCGCCTGGATCGTGGTGGCCTGCGCGGTCGTCATCCTGCTGATCATCCTCGCCTTCCTCAAACCGCTGCGTCGAAGATACCAGCGCGTGGTCGAGGCCGAGACCTGGAAGTCGGCGGCGATCGGCGAGACCGTCGTCGGCATCAAAACGGTGAAGGCACTCGGCCTCGAACCGCAGCGCAAGGCGCTCTGGGACGAGCGGGTGGCGGAAGCGGGAAAAGCGCGTCTCGCCTTCGGGCAACTCGCCAGCTGGCCACAGACCCTGGTCACGCCGATCGAACGGCTGATGGTGCTGGGCACCATGCTGATCGGCGCCTATCTGGCGATGAACGACCGCTCGGGCTACATGGTCGGCGGCCTGTTCGCCTTCATGATGATCTCCCAGCGCGTCGCACAGCCGCTGGTTGGCCTGGCGCGGCTGGTCGAAGACTACGAGGAAGTTGGCGCTGCGATAGGCGAAGCGGCCTCCGTCCTGAACCGGCCCCTGGAGACCAGCTCGAATTCAATCGGCCTCAGGCCAAAGCTCGTCGGCGAGGTCAAGTTCAGCGATCTGACGTTCAGCTATATCGGCACCAAGACACCGGCGCTCGACCGGGTCAGCTTCGACATCCCGGCAGGGACCATGTTCGGCATTGTCGGGCGCAGCGGGTCGGGAAAATCGACCATTGCCCGCCTGCTGCAGGGCATCAACCGCGACTATAGCGGTTTCCTTAAACTAGACGGCGTCGACCTCAAGGAAATTAACCTTCGCCACCTCCGCCAGGGGCTTGGCGTGGTCCTCCAGGACAATTTCCTGTTCCGCGGGTCGATCCGCGATAACATCATCGCCGGGCGCCCAGGCCTGACGCTTTCCGACGCCATGCGTGCCGCGCACCTCGCGGGCGCCCAGGAATTCATCGAGCGAATGCCAAATGGCTACGACACTTACATCGAGGAAGGTTCGCCCAATTTGTCGGGCGGTCAAAAACAGCGGCTGGCTATCGCGCGTGCCCTGATCCACGATCCGACCATCCTCATCCTTGACGAAGCGACCAGCGCACTCGACCCGGAGAGTGAGGCGATCGTGAGCGCTAACCTCATGCGTATCGCAAGCGGGCGCACAATGATCATCGTTTCGCATCGGCTCTCCTCGCTGACAGAGTGCGACCAGATCCTGGTCATGGAGCAGGGCAGGGTTCTCGATGTCGCCCCGCACGCAACCCTGCTCGAACGATGCGCGCTCTATCGCCAGTTGTGGGCACAGCAGAACCGACATCTCGACGGCCACCAGGGTCGCCCGGTCGCCATCCTGCCGCGGTTGGTTTGACGATGTCGCGCTTCGCCAGAGATTGGTAGCCCATGAGTAGCACCTCGCTCACCACCCGCCCGGCTCGCTGGCATCGCACGCAAGCGGACGATCCGACGACCCCAGCCATACTCGAATTCCAGTGGCCGTCGACGGCTGTGGCCAACGCACCCATTCCGCGGGCGGCGCGCGGCATCGTCTGGGCTATTTTCAGTTTGGTCATCGCGCTGATCGCCCTGGCAGGACTGATACCAGTCGATCAGGTTGTGACGACCAGAGGGCTCGTAATCTCCAAGTCGCCCAACATCGTCGTCCAGCCGCTGGAGACAGCGATCGTGCGCTCGATCGACGTTCGCGAAGGACAGCACGTGCTGGCCGGTCAAGTTCTTGCTCGCCTCGATGCCACCTTCGCCTCGGCCGACCTGGCGGCGCTTGCGATGCAGGTTTCGACGCTTGAAGCCGAAGTGGCGCGGTTGAAGGCGGAAGCGGATGGCAAGGCCTTTAACTATGACGGCCTCGACCCAAGCTGGACCTTGCAGGCATCGATCTTTGAGCGTCGCAAGGCGGTCTACGACGCCAAGATCGAGAATTTCGACCGCCAGCACGACGAACTCAGTTCCGCAATCTCGCGTTCGCAATCGGACGCCGAGGGCTACCGCCAACGGCTCGCGGTCGCGGCCTCGATTGAGGATATGCGCAAGCAGCTCGAAGCGAGGCAGGTGGGCAGTCGCCTCAACACACTGCTCGCCGAGGACAATCGCGCTGAAATGTCCCGGGCGCTCGGCAATGCCGAGCAGACAGCAGAAGCCGCAAAGCTCCAGCAGGCGGCGGTGGCTGCCGAGCGCGACGGCTATATCCAAGGTTGGCGAGCGGATGTCTCGCAGAGCCTGTCGGAGGCCAGTTCGCGGATATCCGACGCTCGCGAACTTCTCAATAAGGCAAAGCTGCGCAAGCAGCTGGTCGAACTGAAGAGCGAAGCAGACGCCATCGTCCAGTCAGTGGCGAAGGTCTCGGTCGGCTCGGTCTTGCAGTCAGGCGAGCGCTTGATCACGTTGGTGCCGGCCAATGCGTCGCTCGAGATCGAGACAAACATCATCGGCCGGAGCAGCGGCTTCGTCCATGTCGGCGACCAAGTGGTGATCAAGTTCGACACCTTCCCCTATTCGCAATACGGCCTCGCCCACGGCACCGTACGCACGCTGAGCCCCGATGCCTTTTCGGCGCAGGAGCAAGTGCGCGATCCAAACAGTTCCCTAGCCATGCTGCCTTCGGACGCCGAGCCGTTCTATCGCACGCGCATCTCCATCGACCAGGTGGCCCTCCACGGCGTACCAGCCGGTTTCACCGTCAGCCCCGGCATGCCCGTGACTGCCGACGTCAAGGTCGGCCGGCGCACGGTGCTCAAATACATTCTTGGCGTCATGCTGCCAATCGGCCAGGAGGCAATGCGGGAGCCTTAAAGCTCGGCGCAAGAGGCGGCAAACGGAGTAATCTAGGACTTGGATCGATGACAATTCTGGATCGGCTGACTGGTCTCGCCAACCCGAGAGCTGCCTTGCGCCGGGCGATCCAACTCTGTGACAGCGGCAAGCCCGCTGAAGCCTTTCCGCTCATGGCGATCGCCGCGCGTGCTGGGATCGCCGACGCCGAGTTTCGGGTCGCGCGTTGCTATCTCGAAGGTTCGGGCGTGCCGCCGAGCCGCATGGAGGGCGCGCGCTGGCTGCGGCGGGCGGCCAACCACGAGAGCGCCGAAGCGCAGGCGCTGCTCGCCGCACTCTACGTGGCCGGGCTAGCGCCGGCGGAAGCCGATGGCAAAGCCCCTGGATCGGAGCGCTTGTTCGAACGAGATTTCTCGGGCAAGCCGGACTTCGCGGCAGCGCTCGACCTTGCCACCAAAGCGGCCGAGGCGGGCTCGGCAACAGGACAGGCGATCCTTGGTTATATCCTGACCAGCGGCCCCAAACCGAAGCGCGATGCTGATGCGGCGCACCACTGGTACGAGAAGTCGGCTTTGGCCGGCTGCGCCGAAGGGTGTCTGGGCCTTGCCCTATCGCTGGCCCGGCGTGGCAAACGTGAAGACCGGATCAGGATTGCGGACGAGGTAAGACGCGCGGCGGACGCCGGCCTCCCGACCGCAACCTATCTTCTCGCGGTCCTCACCGAGCACGGGCTCGGCGTGGTACGCGACATCACTGCAGCCGCTCAATTGTATCAGGCTGCCGCAGAGAAGGGCCTTCCCTCCGCCCAGTTCCGGTTGGGCCTAGCACTGATCGAGGGTGGGCTCGTCGACCATGATCCCGCTGCCGGAGAGGTCTGGATGCGGCGTGCCGCCTTGGCCGGCAACATCGAGGCGGCCTCCCTCCTTGGCGACCGTTATGCGAAAACGCAGCCGCCGGATTATGCGGAGGCTGCAACCTGGTATCGACGGGCGGCCGAAGCGGGTCACCAGCCCGCTGCCCGCGCTTTGGCGTCTCTCTACCTGACGGGGAACGGCGTGGCACAGGACGTCGAAGAGGGGGCACGCTTGCTGCGGGCGTCCGCAGATGGCGGCAATCAGGAAGCACAGATCGACCTCGCCAATCTCATCCTCGGAGGTGGCGGCGAGCCTGGCGACCGTGCAAGCGTTGCCGGATGGTTCGAGGCGGCCGCAACATCGGGCGATCTGGTCGCGGCATTCAATCTTGGGCTCTGCTTCGCCAAGGGCATCGGCGTCCGCCAGGACGAGGGGCAAGCGGCGCAATGGTTGAGGCGCGCGGCCGAAGGCGTACCCGAGGCGCAATATATGTACGCCCGCCTCCTTCAGGACGGGCGCGGGGTGGCGGCCGACCAACCGCGGGCACGCGTCTTGTTTACGCGGGCGGCCAGTGCCGGCGTGCTCGACGCGCAGGTAGCGCTTGCCGAGATGCTGCTCAATGGGCGCGGGGGCTCACGCTCGCCAGAGACCGCGATGCAGCTGTTCGAGCGGGCGGCCGACGACGGTCACGCAGGGGCCATGTTTGCGCTTGGCGCGCTGTACGCGTCCGGCCAGGGCCTGCCGGTCGACCAGACGGCGGCTCAGAAATGGTTCTCCGCCGCCGCTGAGCGTGGGCATGGTCAAGCTCAACTCATGCTCGGGCGGTATCTCTCCAACAGTCTCGCCGGGGAGCACAACCTAGTGGCCGGTCGCCTTCGGCTTGAGCGCGCTGCTGCGCACGGTATCCAGGAAGTCGCCAACGAACTGCCCATAGCGCATGACCGCTTTTCACCTCAAGGAGCTAACAGATGATAGATGAGGCTGATGCAACGTTGGCGCGGGCACTTACGCAAGAGTTCCTGGTCGCATGTGAATTGCCGTCTTCGATCGAGTCCTACGAGCTCTTCGCGAAGAAGGTCATCGCGGCTGCACGGGCGCGGGATGAAAGATGGGAAGATATTTCATCTGCGCCCAAGGACGGAACCAGGATTCTCGTGCTTTGCCCCCATGCGCGCATCTTTTCGGATATTCATATCGACTGGTGGTCGGATGGCCCTGGCAAGCCGCGCTGGGCGCAGTCAAGCCCGAACGAGCAACCGAAGTTCTGGCGTGAAATCCCAGCCGGGCCGGGGCAAAGTCACGACCTGCCCGTAGGAAAACGCAACCGCCGTCGCTGATTGTGGGCTGCTACAGATCCTCCCGACGTTTCTCGTAAGATCCGGCGCGAGTTCCACAATGGTAAGGAGGCCATCGTCCTCGTTCCCGCAGGCCGCAACCCTCGCCCGACGATATCACGAGAGGCTGCAACTGGCTTGCGTTTTGGGCCTGTAGCTCGGCGTCACCGACGCAATGGGTCGCACGGTCGAGCTGCGACGTGGCCCTCTTGGCGTCTCCGAAGACGTTGGCTGAGACTGGGGATGATGACACTGGTGCGCTCGTCAGCTTGCTCAGCAGAGATAGAAGAGCATCGCGCCACCTGACGCGCTGAATGGCCGCTATCCAGCTCACTGAGGATGATTGGAATAGACCAGCCGGTTACCGATGTGCCCGCACGCTCCTCGAGGCACACCCGCAATGGCTAAGCCGTTTGCGTATCAAAGCCACGTGAGCGTCGCGACCGTGGGCATCATCGCGCCGGATAGCCGTATCCAGTTCAGCCAGATCATGCCGTGGAGGCTGCCACCTTCCAGTTGATCGACCATGCAGGCATATCGAAGGCGTGGTCTCAATGATCGTGTAGGACACGGCGAGGCCGCTGTAAGGATGTCCCGAAACGGAGCAACCGCGTTTGGCACCGCAATTGCTTGTTCTGAAAGACAAGCGGGATACTTCCTACATGACCGAAAGTGATCCTAAGGTTGGCTGCAATCGATGCAAAGTGCCCCTTACTGGTGTCACTGGGTCTCAAGGGTCCGACCTGTTAGCTTGCCCCAGTTGCGGCCTCTCGGACACTTACGACAATGTCATGCTTGAACTTGATCAGCGCACCGCGGAAGCGCTTTCTCGTGCGCTCTGCCAACCCGTCCCGCCAAAGGCGTATCGTTTCGCACTGCTATTTCGGGCAGGGACGCGATAGGCTCAACACAAATATCGACCTCGGAATTGTGCGGTGACAACTGATGATTGGGGGGGCCGACACGGCCGGCTGAAGACGAACGAACTCCGTAAGGTTGATTATCTTGGCGCTTCATAAGGCCTAGATCGGAACTTAGCCTTCTCTCATGGTTCTCCTTTCGATGTGGTCGAACCTGGGATCGGTAGCGCGATGGCTGTGTTGGCCTTTAATTTCATCCATTGCCCGAGGATGACCCCGGACGAAATATTAGTCGAGGTTTTGTCGGTGACAGCGTGCTTGCTGTTTTTTAATGTTTTTGCGACCAACCGCCCAAATCGATAGGCCGCAGGGGCGTCGTTGAGGAACATTAGTTATTTCGAAAGGTTGGGATCACGCGCCCGGATGTCGCTGCTTGGCATCCGAGCAGGCTGGTGCGGCAAACTCAGCCGGCCCGCGTCATCGGTCCCTCCGTGGCGCGGGCTTTTTCTCAGGTCAGGAGAGGCGGAGGGTGGTCTTATTGTCTTGGCCGCCGAACAGTTGTCGCCACAAGCCCACGGCTTAGTTTCCACCCTTCATGCAAAAGAGTTGAACCTGATCGCGGAAATCATTGATCGCCTGCTGCTTGTTTTCTTCTGTGTTAAACCGGGGCTGGTCATACGCCATCATGATTCATTGCCCGGAAGCCATTCTTGCCCTCGGCTCCAAATCCGGCGCCGTTCATCTTTTCAAGCACCGTCTGCAATGCCATGCCGTTTTGACGAGCTTGCATGACGGCTTCTGCTGCATGGCCCACATTCGCGCAGGCCTCATCTGTGGACATGGCAATGACCGGGTGAGCGGCCATGCCGAAGCAAAGACAAAGTGCGGTCGCCCACGAAGCTTTCTCAATTTGCCCTCCCTTTGATTTCCCCAGCGTTAGCATTGCCCTGCTCCAGAATCATCGCATGGGCCAAGGTATCAAAGTCGGCGATACCGTCGCGATCACTGCAACCGTGCGAAAGCGGGTCACGGGTGATCGCGTGAGTGTTCTGATCCCTTCCTACGGTCAGCCGCACTCGATCGTAGACAGCACGCCATACATAAACAGCGGGCAGAAAATCTAGCTGACCGGCGAAGTGGTTCGCGTCGACGAAGATACGGTGACGGTAGGCGGCAAGGATCTGGGCATTACGGTAAAACACAGTGCCGTGCGGCTCGTCACCAGCTATGTGGCGCCGAAGCGCAAAACGCCGCTTGTCGATAAGCCGACGTAAAACGGCGCCAGCGCACGTTGTCCCTAGTCTCTGTCCTACGCCGCGCTTCCTGCCCGCGACGCCTGGCGACAACCCTCGCTGCTGCGACGATTGAGGTGCAAGTCACGATCCCGACATTTCGCCGGCGCCGCCCTCCTGATGCCCCTGCCGGTTAGGCCCCGTGCTTACTGGCCCGCCCGCCC